>CAZVWH010000005.1:14871-55439 GCA_964631175.1 uncultured Pirellulales bacterium
AATCTTTTATGTTTTTAGATGGTGCATTTATCATTCTTCTTCCCTGAGTTTTTTTATGTCTTTTCCGGAAGTTTAGTTTGTAGTCTTCAACACATCTTGTTTATTAGCCACTTTAACCGTGTACTCGATGGAGCAAAAAAATTGAGTTTTCTATATAGAAGGAGTTTCAATTTAAATTCCATTGGCATATCAGATGTGATAATGGTCCATAGTTGTGGATTTTTCTCTGCTAACAACTTATAGAAAGATTCTATCTCCTCAAAAAAATCCTCATCCTCTATTTCAGAAATGAGCCGCTTAGTTTGCTCTTGTTTTATCACATCAATAAATTTTAACATTCGCTTTGCTCTAAAAGTTATTATCTCCTTATTAAAATTTAATAACCCCCCATAAGTTTGATTGTTGTGCTGACGATAACAATACAATCTCTCATTAGCATGAAATATTCTTCGAGCATATTTCTTTATGATTAGAGAAAACCACACGTCTTCAAAAGGAAGGTCTTGAGGCATAGGAAAAATTATGTCACCAATATGTCTTGGGAATGACCAAGCACATCTTGGGATGCTTTTTAGATACTTAAGACAGTATGTAAAATCCTTGTGTATAATGGATCTGTCAATCCAATAGCTTCCGATTAATCTTAGGCCACTTGTGATTACATAGCTATCATGGCAAAGGGCATCATAGTCAGCCATTATATTAAGGTAATCGAAAAACTTTAAATCAAGCATATCATCTGCATCAATGCACTTTACAATTTTACCATTAGTCAGTGTGTATCCATAATTTAGGCCAGCAATTTTACCAATGTCTTTATTTTCACACACTTTTATACGTGAATCTTTTTTTTCGATTTCCTTCAGTATAGTTAAGGTATTATCCGCAGAATGATCCTCAACTACGATTAACTCCCAATCCTTATAGTCTGCTTTGAGAAATGGAGTTATAGCATCATTTATATATAGTGATGCATTTTTGGCAGGCATAATAAAACTTATCATATGTTAATACTAAGGCAATATTTAATAGATTTAGAGAAAAGATTAATTTTCCAGTATTTCTCTAAAATTTGAGGAATTTACTAATTGTTCATAAATTGGTAAGCGATAGTGTCGTAATGTTTCTTCCTGCATAGATATTGTTTTTCTTACTGTTGTCTTTACGATTTAATCCCTGTTCAGAATAATTGTTTACAATTTTGGGTCTGTGGCCATAGTCTTTTTTAAGCCACTTAAGTTATTTTTCACTTAAAAATTAATAAAGAAATCTAACTGGAAAAATCCTTATCTTAGAGCCTGCTACTTAATATCTGCCGGTTTCGGAGCGTATCCTATATGGCTATCGCGAGTGGAGATTATGAATTGATTGATTACTATTACTAAGCGCTTTCACATAGATGGTTATGATTTTATTGCCAACATGTCAAAATTATACTTATTAAAGTGAAGTAGATTGGTTCTCTCAAAGTTTTGTTCCTTGAACCACTGCTCCACTTCTTCTGGATAATGTGTATGACGGTATTTGGGAGAATAGGTATCAAAAAGACCTATCATCCTATCATCTGTGCTTAAATAAGAATATGGACATGAACTATTGTGTTTTGACTTTACCTTGCTCCAAAGATTGAACAATGGGAGTGAGATCTTTAAAACTTGCCACAATATAAAGGGGGGTATCCTGGAAGTGAAAAAACGCACAAAGTTCAGCACCATGGTATAAATAAAGCACCTCTTAGGATAAAGCCATAGATAAAAACGACCTTGCTTTTTCAAAAGATGCATTAACGCTTGGGCTGATAACTTTGTATTTGGGCTATGGTGCAGGACGCCAGCTGCGTAAATGATATCGATAGACTCATCCACAAGGGGAGGAGTCATAACATTTCCCTGGATAAACAAAACATTATTCTTGTCGCTAGACTCCTTATAAGCTAAATCAATACTTTCACTTATTTCCAATGATATTACATTATCCGATAGTTTAGCAAAGGCCGAGGTTGTCCATCCATGACCGGAGCCGGCATCCAAGATTATCATATTGCGCATGTGTTCGTTTTTAACCAGTAACTGCTTTTCTAAATTGTTAAGCATCTCTTCTCTGGTCAGCCCCCAGACAGTGCTTTTACTTTTGAGCATCTTCCATTCATAGCTGAAACTTGTATGGGCATGTCTTACCCTGGCCTCAAGTGTTGGTGGCTGAAGGTTGACACCCAATTTGCATAAAATATCTTTGAATTTAAGAAAATACGCTTTGTAAGGTCGTGCTTCTATATTCACGGTTCGGATAATGTTTCCGATGATAGGATAGAAGTGTCCACATTGGCATAACAAGATACCATCACGTTTGTAGCTGAGCTGAACATTTGCCTGCGGTTTCATCACTCCTTTTCCTGTTTCGTCGAAGAAGATTAATTCCATTGTGCTTCTGCCGCAGTTAAGGCACTTAACGTATTTTATCAGCTCTAAATTCATCTGATTTAATTCTACTGTAACAACATAGGTTATAGCACTTAATCAATGAAGCACCGATACCACATTTCAACGTTCAGAAGAGGCCAAATCCGGTTAGCCATAGGCTGGCGACCCTCGAAGTGGGTTCTTAATAGCTTGTTAACCTTTTCCCAATCGAAGATACCTCTCTTCTTAATATTCTTCATCTCCAGCATATCTGTGACCCAAGGCCTCAATGGACCTTTGAACCATTCATCAAGAGGAGTAGAAAAGCCTTTTTTGTCCTTTCGATAAACGATATCAGACGGCAGTAAATGCTCAACTGCTTTTCGTTCCAGATATTTTGTCTCTCCCCGGTGGATCTTGAAGTCGGAGGGCAACTTAGCTACAAACTCAACAATCCGGTGGTCACATAATGGAACTCGCGACTCGATTGATACCGCCATACTCATCCGATCCTCCAGTTGGAGTAAGCCTTGCAGGAAGTATTTAACGTCATGGTACTGCTGTTGTTCAAGTAAGGTCCCTCCATTTGCACCCCATAAAGTTGGTGAAGCATCCAGGTTGTTTGCCTGCAAGAATTCCTGCGATACCAAATCCTGCGTTTGGAAGTGGGCAATTCTTCTCAGAATCCCACCCAAGAGAAATCTCATCGTAAATCTTCCACGTAGGCCGGCAACATTCCATACGAAATCCCTCAGATTTTCTACCTGACCTCGAAGAATCTTCCTTAGTTTATCTCTAAAAAATGCAGTATAATGCCAGATATATCCCACAAAGAGTTCATCTCCTCCTTGACCACCCAAAATAACTTTCACTCCATTATCTTTTACCATTTCGTTTAGCTTGAGCTGAGGATAGACAGGCCCACCAATCACGGGTTCATCTAACAACCAAACAATCCTTTCCAAATACTCAGGTAAGTCGTGATGGGTAACTACTTGCACAAAATGTTCTGTTTGCAAATGGTCCTTTACTATATTGCTCCAACGTCTCTCATCGAAGTTACCTTCATTGAAGCCTATACTAAAGGTCTTCAGACTGTTGAGGTTGTCCCGTGCGATAGCTGATACCGAACTTGAGTCAAGCCCGCCACTTAAATGTGCACCAACAGGAACATCACTACGCAGTCTAAGCTTCACAGAGTCTACAAGTAATTCTCTTAATTCGTCTTCTAAATCTTTTTCCGGCCGATGATGATTGTCTGATCCATCAAACGTTACATCCCAGTATTTCACACAACTTAATCCTTTCGTGGTTACGTATCCTCGCCAGCCTGGCATAAGCTTCTTGATATTTTTAAACCATGTCTTGTCCCCCAGTGTATACGAAAAGTGGAGATACTCAAAGATAGCTTCGTTGTTTGGCTTGGCATATATTCCGGGAACCTCCAGTAGCGCCTTGATTTCAGATGCAAAGAAAAAACATGTGTCATCTATATAATAGTAGAAGGGTTTGATCCCCAATCGGTCACGTGCCACAAATAGCTTTTGATTTTGCTTATCCCAGATAGCGGTTGCAAACATCCCAATGAATTTTTCGACGCAACGTTCCTGCCAACAGTCATAGGCGTTTAAGATTACTTCTGTATCTGAGTTAGAAAAGAAACGATACCCCATGTTTTTGAGCTCATCTCTAAGCTCAAGGTAATTGTATATTTCGCCGTTGTGAACAATAACAAGCCGACCATCCAGAGATTCCATAGGTTGGTGTGCGAGATCGCTCAGATCAATAATTGACAGCCGTCGATGACCTAAACCTATTGAACCATCCACGAAGACTCCTTCATCATCGGGTCCTCGATGGTGCATCTTTCCTATCATTTTATCGATCACGCTTCGATCGACAAAATTCGTTCTATCATAATAATAGATTCCAGCTATTCCACACATTTAATAATTTTTCCTTTTTATCTTGCCTTAGGTGTTTATAAGCTAACTATTATCTCGACATTTACTGAACCAGCAGGACAAACACTTACCTTTCCGAGGATAAATACCACCTGAGAGTCTTACAGAACAACGTCCATTTTTTCCTGCTGTCCTCTTCTGTATCTGTCTTATTCAATAGTACTTTAAATCCTTGATATGCTGTGCGCAATAGAAGCCCAGAGAAAAAGATCAGTTTGAGCACTGATTGTTTGGCTCTGCAAAAATATTTTGTATAGTAAATGTGTTGTGCCCGATGAAATTCAATGAATCCGGAGGCGGGGTTTGTCTTAGAGCTTTGTCCTCCGTAATGGATAACTTTAGCTTCAGCCAAGAAATATACTTTCCAATTGTTCAGTGTGGCCCTACGACAAAAGTCCATTTCTTCGGCATTTAAGAAAAAGCGTTCATCAAAGGTACCAATTGAGTTAATTACATCCTGCCGAATCATAAAACACGCACCCGAAACGCACTCTACCAGTTGAGAGGTTGTGTGATCCTGAAACTCACCAATTCCGAGCGATCGGTTGATCGATTTGAGAAAAGGGAAAAGATGAACCATTGTAATTGTTAGTAAACTTGGGAAGCTGATAATCGATCGCTGAATGGTAGCGTCCGGATTTAGCAATTGCGGCCCACATATGCCAACATCCGGGTAATTTTCCATCCATTGCAACATCATATCGATAGCATTGTTGACAATCAACGTATCAGGATTCAACAATAAGATATACTTTCCACAACTGATTCGGATTCCTTGATTAGCTGCCGCTGCAAATCCTACATTAGATTCATTCCTAATTAACATCACATCTGGGAAGACATCTGCTACCATATCGCCGCTGCCATCTTGGGAGCAATTATCTACAACGATAGCTTGTAGATTCACGCTTTTGCAACTGGTGAATAGTGAAGTGAGGCACTGGCGAAGCAGTTTATTCACGTTGTGACTCACCAGAATAACAGATAAAGCTAAATTGTCATGGAGCATTTCTAAATATGTCGCTATTGCTTCTATCGGGCTGAGAGTAAGCTCGAAGCGCGAACAACTTTACTGACACGTATATATTTGAGTCTTGGTAATGGGCGCTCAACAATATCTCTACATTTCCAGCCATTCTTCTCCAGGAATATGACAGCATTTTTTGTTGGAGCTCCATATAAACCATCTTCGATAATGTAGTATTGCTCTTGCTTATGACCTACAAAGTAGTTTGGGAAATGTATGTCCAAGATCAGCTTTCGCTCAGGGACGACTCCACCTATCCAAAGGCTTCCTACAATTGTGCTGTTAGAAGGCACACTTGTTTCTATCATAGCTCTCAGATTTGTCGCGGAAGCTGGCCGAAGGCGCCAAATTTCATAGATGTTTCCCAGTCCGCTGGCGAGTGTCAAAATATATATGCCGACAAATAATTTTCGCACCGAGGGACGGAAGACTACCTTGCGATGTGCCAGAGCCGTTCCAACAAGTGGCGAAAGCATAAAGCTAATATATGCCATATATCTCATATTTTCACTGGCTCGTCCTACTGTGTACACCATCAAATACGAAATCGAAGCAGCTATCAAAAACCGTTTTTGAGTATCCTTCCGGCTCCCATACGCAGCCATAACTGCACAGGCGACTAGAACAGCTCTGTATGGAAATACGCACCATTTCTTTATTAAAGCCAGTCCGTTGTTTAAGTAACCACTATGTTCTTTAGATGAATTCATTACTAATTTTCCCACACCTTGTAGCATTTCACCCTTGAAAGCATGGTTTCCAATAGTATAATAGCCAATCAAGCAATACAGTGTGAATCCGAATGCGATTCCAAGCCCTGTCCACAATAGTGCTCTAAGTGCCAGCTTACGATTACCGCTAAATAACAAGGCAGATCCTAACATTAACCCTGGCACGACAATGGAATTTTGATGGAAAAGGAACCAGCCTGCTCCAAGAATCACCCCTATTCCAAGCATATTGAAGGGATTACTTTTTCCATCTAATACGATCATAAGCTGCAATAATACCCACACAAAGATTGGTAGAAGCAGCGCTTCTGGTCGTACGGTTCGGGCGTTTAGGAAAACAACGGAATCCAAGGCTAACAACGCAGCTGCAGCCCATGCTGCCAGTTGTCCAAAGATTTTACTTCCTTGAATGCCGAGTAACAGGATCGCTGTTAATGATGCGATTATCATGGGCAGACGTGCACAAACAACGATGGGCATCAGACCAGACAAAAGCTTGATGAAAATCGCTGCGCTGCCAGAAACCATCGGCCATAAGGCATGTATAACCTCATCGTCGGCCCCACTACCGGCAAAGGCCGGAATCCGTGGCACACCGTGAAAGGCCCATTCATAAGCTGCTGTTGTGAACCAGCCATCGTCATACTCAATACGAACATCCAACCAAAACAGAGGTAACAGTCCACCAATAATAGCTAAGAGCTGCAGCGCTACAATAATGTTATAATCCTGACAGATTGTTTCCCTTATGAGTTTGTATATGCGCCGCATTTCTAACCTTGCGTCTTTTGCTTGACTCGTTGATGCATTCCTTGTGTAGATTTGCCTTTTTGATGTTTAGCATAGGTCCTGTTATTAATAACCGCACCTCCACATATTCCAAGAATAAGCCAGCACCTTGGAGTTACGAAGTTTCCGGTAGCCAGAGACATAACCGAAGCTGACACAAGATAAGCTATAAAGGAAGCGGATAAGGCCTTGTTATATCCACTGCTTATTACGAACTTTTGGTAACCAATACGGAGCAAAAGCAAGAGGATTGCCAGAAAAACACCCAGTCCCAGCAGCCCCATCTTCAGAAGGAAAAACAAATATGCGTTGTGAAACCATGTACTTGGGACCCACTCCCAATGTTCCCGATCAGCATAGGCCGTGGTATTAATTAATACTGACTCGCCAAGGCCGTTACCAACCACCCAATTCTCGATGCTCTCTATTACTATTATCACTTCATCAATACGGTTTGCCAACGATGGCTCATCCCGATATCGACCCATCCTGATAAATTCAAAGCGTTTTTCGATTTTTTCAGATATTGAGACTTCCCCTGGTTCCATGCTTACAAACGGGATACCACCGACAACCATATAGCAGCAGATTACTAAGATGCCAATTGAAATAACTATTGGCCAGATGCCGCGCTTTTGAAAATCCTTACTCTTCAGGAAATAAAGAATAGTTAGACCCAAGATTGTTCCAAGCCAGTACGTTCGTGTCATCGAAATTATGAGGGTACAAAAGGCTGGGAACATAAGGATAACTGGGCTTACTCGCATCTTTGGATTAAACAATAGCTCCGCTACAGCTATTAGAACTATGGGTATACATTGGCCTGCATAGTCAACAGACGCAATGAAATATGGCACTCGAATGCCAATCTTACCGAAGAATGCCACAACCGTCGCTATGTAAATGGCTATTATAGTGACTTTCACAACTTGTTTGATCTTCTCAGGCCCATAGGGCCCTTTCAAGAAGTGCAGAAGTAAGAAAACATTGCCAAACTTCATAAAGTCCTTTGCAATGTCAATATTACTACAACCTCGCAGAATACCTATTCCAATACCAAGCATTGTTAGAACCAGAAAGACTAACAAAGTGCCATACAGTTTCCGCATCTCGGATATAGTCGGTTGCACTTCAACAACTGAGCTAACAATCAAGAGCAATAAGATGCCTCCAGATACTATTCCCCATAAACTTGCCCCTGATATCCCGTGCAAAAAAAACGTTTGAACTATGACCAATGTTAGAATTAACCACCAGCGGAATGAGCGAACAGACAGTCGGCTCCTTTGTTTGTAAAAGGGCTGTAGTCCGTTGACTGCTATGCGATTGTAAGCAGCCCAGTGATTTGTACGGATAGTTTGTCTTTGATCGAAACTCATTTTTGCATCCTAACCAACCACACTCTGTAATAGAGCTTTTCTCGATAGGAGATGCTCAGCGGCCTGGACTACCATATCAACCGATATGCGGTCCATACATTCCGGCTCTGAGCAACGGGGCTTTGGAAAACAGGGACGGCACGGCATGTCAGCCTCTAAACTGATATGGCTATCTCCAAGAGGAGAAGCCACACACGAAAGCTCCGGACCATAAATAACCAGAGTGGGGCACCCCACAGCAGAGGCCAGAAACACGAGAGCCGAATCATTGCTAATGAGCACAGAACACACGCTTAGCAAAGCGCCGGTTTCCTGGAGGGACATTTGACCAGCTAAATCTACATACGGCTTAGACATCTGCAATTCAACCTTCTTAGTCACCTCTCTGTCAGAGGGTCCACCGATAAGTATGATTTGCACTCCATGCCTTTCACTCAGGATATTGGCTACAGCGGCAAATCGTTCTGGAAACCATCGCCTTTGTGAAATGCTCGAAAATGGGTTGACTGCCCCTCCAGGACTTATGGCGATCAAAAGTGACCCCACTTGCGAAGCTCCCAACAGGCGTGATGCCTTTTGTATATCGTGCTCGTCGAAGTAAAAAGTAATGTGCACGTTGTTCTTATCAACCAAAGTGATGCTTCCTATCATTTTCATATACAACGATTGTCGGTTTTGGCTCGGTGAGTAAGGGATTCTTACATTAAAAAAACAGCCCATGCCTCGGGCATCATCCAGACCTATGCGTACCTTAGCCCCCATAAGCCAGCTTTCGAGACCATGGAAGAAACCGTAGTTAAAGCATATCACTAAGTCATATCGTTCCTTTCTCTTCGACCAGAAAAAAACCAGCCGCCTTAGAGGGTTATCTGCGTTCATATTAGGATCTGGGATTTCCTTAATTTGGTCAATTGAGGGATTTTTCAAAATAGCTGGCCTCGACCAGCGACCCGTATAATAGTGAAGCTCTGCTTTTGGAAAGGCAGCCTTCAGTGCCCGTACAGCAGGCGTTGTTTGGAGCACATCTCCGATACAACATTCCCGAATCACTGCAATTTTACGGACATGTCCCAGAAAGCCGTCACAACGTTGCTGCCGCACGATTCGACTTATAATTCGAGCTATGATATTCAGCAAAGTCCTACCCAGTGTTCTATCCATCCACAAACGATTAGTCGTTGAGCGCTAAAAACTGGTGAAGAGATAAGGGATAAAATAACTTATATGGCCCTTTTATCTCTGAGCAGTTCGGTATCCTGTCCTTGAGGACGGGCACAACACAGTGACTTTACGGCCGGCCCTCCAGCAGCCTATTACTTGTTGATGAATTTGCTATCAGCGACTATAGCTTTTCAAGAAGTATGTTGACAATTCTTTCAGCGGCGTGGCCATCCCAAAGTGGTGGAATCTGAGGCTCTCGCCGAGGGCCAGATACTGTCTTTCTATACGCTTCAATAATCTTGTCTGTATCATTGCCAACAAGTGTATTGGAGCCGACTTGTATGGTAATCGGACGCTCAGTGTTTTCGCGCAGCGTTATACAGGGAACTTTCAAGATAGTAGTTTCTTCCTGTATGCCGCCAGAATCTGTTAGCACTAACTTGGCAGAGGACATTAGCCTCAGAAAATCAAGATACCCCAACGGATAAGTTAACCGCAGGCCAGGCATTCTTTTCACACGCTCGCCCAGAGAAGAAGACAATAGATGTCTCCGAGTCCGTGGATGAACTGTGAAAATTATGGGCATATCTTCGCATATGATTTCAAGAGCATCGATAACCCGTTCAAAGGCGACGGGGTCATCCACATTAGCAGGACGATGTAAGGTCAGAACAGCAAAAGGACAGCCGTTAAGGCTCAAGTGGTTCAAAACATTTGATTTTTCGATTTTGGATTTGTTCTTCAGCAAAGTGTCGACCATAACGTTACCAACCAAGAATATCTTTTCCTCAGACACACCTTCGCGGAAAAGATTGTCCATACCACTCTGTTCTGTACAAAACAGTAGGTCGCTGATGGAGTCCGTAACTATACGATTAATCTCCTCCGGCATTGAGCGGTCAAAGCTACGAAGCCCAGCCTCAACATGTATAAGCTTTATGCCCAGTTTAGCCGCCACAAGACTGCAAGCAATGGTGCTGTTAACATCCCCAACAACAAGGACAACATCCGGCTTATCTTGCAAAACAACTGCCTCGAAGGCCTTCATAATTTCGGCTGTCTGGACCGCATGAGTAGCGGAGCCAACGTGCAAATTGATATCCGGCTCAGGGATACCAAGCTGGTGAAAAAACAAGGCGCTCATTTGCTCATCGTAATGCTGGCCGGTATGAACTATAACTGGTTCTATCTCTTCGCATGCGTCATACGCCGTCATAAGAGGCACAATCTTCATGAAGTTAGGACGCGCGCCAACTACATTTACTATCTTCATTGGACCCAGAGTAAAAAATATATTCTAAAATACATGCAAATATCATAACCACGCGGCTAAATACACCATAGCTGAGGAGGCGATTCCCTCAGTTCTCTAAGACCTGTATGTATAGATTTACCGCATCCGATTTGCCAGATGCGACAGACCTGGTAAGCAAGGTTACTTCTGTTTTTTGCACTTTCTGTGATACCATAATACGTACAGGTATCCCCGCAAGATTCAATATAGCTGTTTCTGCTGCATCTCATGTGTGTCGTGACGATGCCGTCCGCGATATAGGTACACACATTCTACTATAGATGTCAGTTAGGTTTTTCGCCATTAAACTCCAGTCGTACTTTTCTCTGGTTAGACGACGTGCATTCTCTGACAACCTCAACCGCAACGCATCATCCTCATACAAGCGTATGATGGCTTCACTGAGCACTTCGGGGTCGTCGTATGGCACAAATAAAGCAAAATTTTTCTCTTTGTTTATGTTCGTGTAAACCTGAGTCGGGGTTAGAACCAACGGCCTGCCAATGACCATATACTGGAAAACCTTGTGAGCGGAGGTCAAAAGCGTTTGTTGATTGACAATTTGTGGCAGCACAGCTACATCAGTAGCAAGCATATAAGACCGAACAGCCTCAAAATCCACCCAGCCCGTGAACATAACGTATTCAGAAATGTCAAGTTTTTTACACATTGACTTGAACTTGTGCTCGCAAGGACCATCGCCAACTACTAAGAACAGTATATTCGGGATTTTATCCTTTAATAGCTTTACAGCATGAATTACAGTTTGTATACCTCGTTCAAACGTAAGCTTCCCAATATATGACAGGACAAATTTATTCCTATATGTTTCAATGATATCGGCTTGTACTGGCAGGGAAAGAAAGCGGTTTACATCTTCCAAGTTCATAACCACGGAGATTTTGTCGTTGGGTATTCCGAGGTTGACTATTCTTTCTTTCATTCCATGAGCAGTAACGACCACATGGTCAGCCAACCTAAGGCATGATCTCTCGTACCTTGACCAAAACCTCAATCTGGCCACAAGTCTCTGCAAAATGGGTAGCTGACCGTGCGCGGCATACATTTCTATGAGAGGGGGCCAGTTTTCGTGTAGGTCGAGCACAGTCTTACATTGTTGGCGCTTGGCGGCCACAAGTGCGGAATAGCTAACACCACCAAGGTCATGAACGTGAACCGCATCAGCTCCGATTTGCGATATAGCGCTCGTTAGAGAATGCAACCAGTAAGAGTTAAACAAAGTCGTATAGAACTGAAGTGAACCAATCTTGCACTTAACCTTCCCTGGATAATCAAAGCGCAGGATGTGGATTCCGTTGTGCCGTGTTTGCGATCTTTGGCCATCAGTTCGACTACAGGCCAACGACACTTCATGGCCAGCATCGATAAGAGTCCGAGCCTCTTTTTCGACTCGGATATCCGGCGGAAACGAAGAGCCTATGAGTACCATGAGAATTTTCATGCTTTATTCTACTCTAGTAGCGTGAGATCAAACAAGACTTCCCTGCCAAACAACCGCATCGCCTCATCCATACACTATTGGAAATGTGGCGTGTATCATGCAACCACGCTGAGTTTTATCTATACCCAGTACTTTCCCATTTGCTGATCAGAACATGCTTGGCATGCTTTCATACGATTAAAAACATCCAAATATAGCAAACCGTCAATTGTATTTATAACCTGCCTCGTTTCATAATATCTTGAAAGCGATGTAAACGGGGCTTCAACACAATTCCTTGTAAACTTGCATCAGTTGTGTCACCTCGGACTGCCATGTGTGTGTTTGCGCGCAGGCTATCACTTCGGTCCGGGAGTATGTTCGATTGCTTCCCTTGGTAATCATATCTATTAGATCCTTACGAGACGTACCACTGCCCAAGTATCCGCTAGCATGTGTGATAATCTTTGGAATGCCACCTACTGGCGTAGCTAGCACAGGTGTTCCACAAGCTATTGACTCAACAACATTGCACGGCCACCCTTCATTTTTGCTCGAAACGACAACATAATCTGCAGCGTTCATCCAAGTGGGAATCTCCTTGTGGGCGAACGTGCCAGCAAGAAAAACAGTGCCTTCTAATCCTTCCTTTTTTATTTGATTTTCCAGTTTTTCGCGCTCTTTGCCTTCACCAATGATGTAGGCGACAAAATCGAGACCAGAGCGTTTTAACTGTCCGTAGGCAGATATGAGGCAGTTAAAGCCTTTAACTGGCCTTAGCGCTCCAACGGAAAGGTAAATCCGTTTGTCCAGTGGCAGTCCCAACGCTTTTCTGCAATCATGCTGGTTCATAGGAAAGAATAAGTCTGGATTAAATCCATTGCTAATTATCCGAATCTTTTCTTTTTCAATCCCTAGCTCTTTGATCTTCTGGCCTAAAGCATTACTAACAGCTATTACACGCTGTGCATGCATGAGTCCGCTTATGATTAGGCGTCTGCTCGAAGGGAGTTCAGGCACAGCCCAGGTGTTAATGTCAGACCCATGGCACGTCACCACCATCGGTTTACGCAGAATTCTCCCTGCGATCAATCCAGCAAAAGCATCTGGCATCGCGTTGTGGACATGAATCAGTTGAGCGTCACGAGCTTTATGCCATATAGCTAAGGAGAAAGTCAAAGCGAGATTCCAGTGGGCATATTTGTTCTGCACTTTAGGCAAATACCAGTAATTTGGAGAATAAACGTAAAATCCATCCAATCTTTGATATTTTGGTATTTCTTTTCTCTTATGATTCAAGCCATTGTATCGCGGCAGAGAAGGATATCGGACAACAGGATTAATAACTATTAGATTTACTCGCTTAGCAATCTCACGAGCTTGCTCATATACAAACGTACCAGAATAAGGCTCATAATCACTGGGAAACATTCTAGTAACCAGAGCTATTTTCATCATTTAGTAGCAACTCCCAGGAGAGTTTTTAAGATTTTTGCCCTGAACCAATGGCTCATTATATTGAACTTGAAAACAGCTTACACAGCTAAAACTTCTGAGTACATAGTTGTATACTTCTTGACCATCTCTTTGAGAGAGAATTTAGAAACTGCAATATTTCTACTTGCTTTGCCAAAGCGTCTTCGTTTATCATTATTTTGAAGAAGATTAACAAGATAGATAGACAAACTTCGTTCATCTCTATCTTTCAAAACGTATCCATTTTCCCCTGGGACGACTGCATCTATCGCGCCACTTGTATCAGTAACGACCAAAGGCAAACCTGAGGCTAGCGCTTCCAGCATGGCGTTGGAAAGACCTTCAGTATAGGATGAAGAGACAAATAGATCTGCACATTGTAGATACGGCGCAACATCGGTTTTCTCACCTACGAAAGATACATAGCTTTCAAGTTTATTTTCTTTAATGTACCTTTCCAAGCGACCAGTTGTCTCACCTTGTCCTCCGACATGAACATAATGAATATCAGGTATGGTTTGTTTTGCCATTAATATAGCTTCAAGAGTAAGTTTAATCCCCTTAATAGCAACTTGCTTTGCGATAGAAACTATCAGTTTCTTATGAGGGAGTCCAAGATCATACCTTAAGCGTTTCTTGCTTTCCATGGTAGTAGGTTTGAACCTATCAATATCAACCCCATTTGGTATTTCTACAAGCTTATCAGGTGAAACTCCGATATTAAGCCACTTATGCTTTAAGGCAGATGAAATGCACACAATCTTTTCAAACTCCTTTATGACGATTTGGCGGAAATGGGACATTTTATTTGCTTTTTCGATTTCATAAAAATCTTTCATAGCACCCAGCCGAAGTATTTTTTTCTTGTGCCTTAGCCAATATGGGAAGGCTGGAAACATCTCAAAGGTACTAAGAAGCTGAAATTGCAATAGATCATAATGATGGGTAATTGAGTGTATTAACAAAGGAATTTTTATACCCATAAGGCTATATTTTACCGCAATACGATCAATAAGGCATGGTTTTTGCCGATCGATCTCCATCGATTTCCCAAGAGTACTGTTGACATAATCTTTGTTGGTATTAGGCCAAAGTTTCCTCTTAACTACCTTATAAATCTTTGAACATGTATGATTATGCAGATTCCAGAACTCAAGAATACGATAGACATCACACCCATCGATTGAATCTTGTTTTGGATAACCTAGGTTCTTTCTTGTAATGATTGAAACCGGGATTCCGATCTCACGCAAACACGCAGACAGCTGTTTAGTATGAGTTTCTGCTCCACCGATAATAGGGTGATAAAGGTTGACGACAATACCAATTTTTTTATCAGTAAGATTCGAGACCATTATAGGTAAGTGCAGATCCTTGATGGTAGATAATGTTTTCTATACAGAGTTGTTATATCTGCGAGATTTTAACTACAAATATCTTTGGCACCATTCATCGAAGACTAAGAGCGACCAGATCTGTGAAGCAGACTTGTATCGTGATGGGTTTTCAATCAAATAGTTAATGATATCTGTATTAAACCATTCTTTGAATGAAAAATCAGGCCGAGTCAGACGATCGATCATCATATCATGCATCTCGCCTTCAAACCATTGCGATAATGGGACAGCAAATCCCATTTTTCTTTGATGCAACACTGGCTCGGGTAAAAATGTTTTCATGGACTGACGTAAGATAGCTTTCCTTTCTTTTTTCATCATCTTCAAAGAAGACGGGATGTGGAATGATAGCTCGACAAGTCGATGGTCTAAAAAAGGAACTCTAACTTCAAGTGAATGGTACATACTTGCTCGATCTATCTTTGTTAAGATGTCTTCCGGAAGATAGGTCTTAAGATCAAGAAGCTCCATCGATGTAAGTGGATCGTCTTGGCCTTTCTGATAGAAGGACCTGAACTGGTCGAAGTCATCGAAATCATCTATTTGGCGAAGAAAGTCAGGTTTAAAAAGTTTTTTTCTGAATACTGGATCAAAAATTGTCATTAAATGTCGGCAATAATACTCGTCATCATTTAAGGCTGATCTGATAAACCGTTGCCGATATCTTAAATAGGGGATATCAGTATAAACGCATTTCAGTAACATCTTCAGAAAAGAAGGTGTATAATCGAGAGCTATGCTATCCATCATTGCCTGGTAATTATTGTATCCGGCGAATAGCTCGTCACCACCATCACCCGAAAGAGCAACAGTAACGTGATTTCGCGCTTCCTTGCAGACATAGAAGGTAGGAACGGCAGATGAGTCCGCAAAAGGCTCATCGTATTGGTAGATCAGATTAGAGAAAATAGATAATGCATCAGGTCTTAAAACCTTCTCTTTATGGTTAGTGTGCCATTTTTGTGCTACTAGACGTGCATTCCGAAGCTCGGATAACTCTTCTTCTTCGAACCCAATCGTAAATGTGTTACAATGATTCTCTGAGCTTTGTGCCATCATGGCTACCACTGATCCAGAATCGATACCGCCACTTAGAAAAGCTCCTACGGGCACATCACTGATAAGACGCAGTCGTGTCGCATCATGGAGCAGATATCTTACGGCTTCACCCCACTCTTCTTCGTTATTATTGAAATAAGGTGTCACTGTGATAGACCAATAGACCTCTTCGCTCTGATGGTTACTATCCAGGTCTATAGAAAAGACATGAGCTGGTTCTAATTTACGGTGATGTTTAAATATAGTACGTGGGGAAGGGATATAGCCATGACTGAAGTAAGATGCTACACCGTTTGGATCGATTTGACGTGGTACATCTGTAAGTAGTATTGCTTTCAATTCTGAGGCAAAGACCAGACATTTGCTATCCAAGTAATAATACAGCGGTTTTATTCCTATCCTGTCCCTGACCAGAAACAATCTGTTCTTTCGCAGGTCAACCAACGCAAAAGCGAACATGCCGTTGAATTTCCGAATTGCATCGAGACCCCACTGTTCATAAGCATGTAGAATCACCTCGGTATCGCTTCTACTTCTAAACTCATGTTCCCCAAGCTGCTTTCGAATCTCTTGGAAGTTGTAAATTTCTCCATTGAAGACTATCCAAATAGACCTATCCTCGTTACACATTGGCTGGTGTCCCGACTCGCTGAGATCGATTATGCTTAACCGGCGATGTCCGAGTGCAATATTGGCATGAGGTAAGTGCCCAATTTCCGACGGATCACGGAATTCAATAGCTGAGTGAGGTGCATATGGTGAAAGCAAAACATGCCCTTTATCATCCGGTCCACGATGTTTCATGCAATCTGTCATTTTGGCAATGAGTTGTGGAGAGACGGCCTTACCATTGAAATAAACAACTCCTGCAATACCACACATATAGAGTTTCCTTGCTGGGAATTAACCACAGAGCCAAATTATCATTAATATAACACCTGTATTTTACTAGTGATTTCCTCTCACGCACAAAGATGAGATTTAATTATAGGCATGCTGAGATCCAGATATACTTAATCACTTTGCTTAACAAATGTGGCCTTTGTTTTACCAAGCAACATATTGGGTTGTATCTTAAGAACCTTCAATCGCTGCCACACCCACAGCAAGACTATGCATATTATCAACGGCTGGAATGGTATTGCAAGACGTGCACCACCTCCACCATACTCTGCCAATGCTTGGATAACTGAACCGAGGATAACGGTAGAAGCTATAAGTAAATTAAACTCTGAGTCAATTTGTCTATGAACTATAGCGTAATATATATACCATACTACTAAAACCCAGAAAATGGAGTCTATAGTGATCAGTAATCGCCCTTGTATCCAGGATGCGAAGTCAATCATCATCCTAATAATAGTAAATTTGACTTTCTGCGGCATCCAGTGATTCTCTTTTTCCCAGAATCTCATCCAAGACCGGCTTACACCCTTGATGTACAAAAAAGGATGTCGCACGAACAACTGTACCGACATCTTCTGTAATTTCTTCGATATTTCGCTAAACGTAAGTCCCGTAACTTCGCTGATCTCTGGCCAAGCCATCCATATAGTCCCTGAATGCGTGCCTGCTTCTCTTAGTCGCTCTTGTCGATATTTGAGGTACACATCCCTAATCGTTGAATACTCATCCGTTGCAAGTTCTATAAAAGCCCCGCTATGCTGACTTAAGTGATAACCAGTCATTGTAGTAGGGCCAAAGTACCCCAGAGTTATCTTATTGAAGAAACTCCAGCCCAAAACGATAACCACCACAGGAATCGTGAAGGCTAATAAACGCTTAGCCACGTCGGACATTGTTGCCCGCGCGAACCAGCAGCGAGAGGCAAAAAAGATGAAGTAAAGTGGTATAAGAAAAAGAAGCAATGGATGTGTCAATCCTGCTAATGACGTGATAATACCAATATATACATAGTACGCAATCCTGTTATCAGCACGATCGACTTCTATAAACAGGCACAACGTTAATACAAGGAAAAAGGTACCCAGAGTTTCTGTCAGAATAGTTGCTTCAAAACATATTTGACTTAGGCTTACAGCATGGGAGAGACCAATCAACAGAGAAATAAAGAGATTTTCTGTTTGGCGGAAAGCGATTCTGAATAGCATTAGAGTAATAGCTATGCCAAGCGCTGATTGTATGAGCCATATCATTTTATGATTCATGCCGCCTATTAAGAGCAGCAACGGATAGATAGGCCCTCTATCTCCGCGATACTGGCTGAAGTCAAGTTGTTTGATTTGTAGGGCAAGCCTTTCGTACGACCCTGTGTCCGGACAAACAATTGGCTCGTACACAAACCATATCAGCACTCGAACCAGGCTGGCAATTAAGATAAGAGTTAATAATACCTTAGCTCTCTTCGTCATATTGGTCATCGAGTAGCACTCCGTTTGGCCGCTCAGTTTTTATCTCTGGGGTAGTTAGTCTTAAACACTCCCTCACTCCTACTGAGGATATTTAATTACTTGGCAATTTTACGGAAGCGAAAATAAAGCAAGGGAAAAAATTTATTCCTCATTTTTCCCTAAAAAGAAAACGCGAATAAAACATTCGTCATCTGGAGACAAAACGACGATAAACATGTCGACCAAACTCACCACCTAAGCAGAGAACAAAATACTTAAGAAATGGGATTTGACCTGCGATACCACGTTTAATAATCCCAACATCAAAATGGCATGCTCGAGTAATGGCCTTAATAGAGGTCAAACGGTTGCATGTTACGGAATTGTACGCAATAATACCCAATTGCTCTGCTATGTGACGTCGAATATCCTGATCCACAACTACCTCAGGATGCAACTTGCAGAACATATAGAACATAGTATCGATTACTTTTACCAGCTGGTGACTAGGTTCATTAATGCGCCCTAGTCTTGGACTTGTACGAAGTGAGCCAATCAGAGAAGCCCACTCTTTAGGAATTTCGCGAGAACGCAAGAATCGTCTTAGATTGCTTAAGATTATTCGCTCATTCATGCGAAGGTTGAGATCTCTGTTCTTGGCCATTATAGATTCGGGTTGAACGCGATAGTCCACTAATGTCTGAGGAAGATTTCGTACAGGGTACTTATCGGCTACTCTTGACCACAGCTCGAAGTCTTCGCATGTAATAGCTCTCTCATCATAACCTTGGAACTGGTCATACACCACTTTTCGGCGAAACATGACGGAAGTATGTATAAACACATTATCAAACATCAGGTGCCATTGGATCGAAATACCTGTAAGCGGCTTTGAATATTTGACGGTAGGAATGACATCCCCTTTTTGATCTATGAGCCGCGCCTGCGTCCCTATCAAAGCTATCTTTGGCTGTGCATTCAAAAATCTTACCTGTTGCTCAAGCCGAGTCAAATGGGAAATATCGTCAGCGTCCTGACGAGCTATGAGTTCTCCACGTGCCAGTTGCAAGCCACGATTCAGCGATTTTACCAGACCGACATTTCTTGGATTATCAACAAGGCGAATTCTGGAATCATTAAAAGACTCTATGATATTTTTTGAATTATCCGTTGAGCCATCGTTGATGATTAAGAATTCATAATCGGTAAAAGTCTGATGCAAGATAGATACAATAGCGTCTTTAAGGTAGCGTTGGCCATTGTGTACTGACATCAGAACAGACACTAAGGGCATATTATCCTCTTCTACTAATTCATTGGATTGTGCCTTTGTTTATATTTCGCACCTCTGACTAGGAAAAGCCGCTAAATCAGCCTTGCCCAATGAGCCCAATCCTTCGTGATTCGAGCTGCCTGCTCAACGCTGATCAGCGGCCTGTATCCCAACATGCGTTTTGCCTTTTCGTTAGAGAAAATAGCACGACCAGCATAAACTTGTAATAGATTGACTGGCGGAAGCAAGCGTGAGTCTTGAGGCAGCATATCTTCCTTAAGGAGGATAAGATTTTTGAACTGGGTTCGCAATCTATGGGGAATATGTTTCAATAATGCATCTACCATAACTCCCATAAACTGGGACATTCTAATGTGCTGCCAGATATATTTTGCTACGGGCAGGAAAACAGATTGTACAGCTTGATAAGTCGATCGTAATTTATCCGCAAAGGACAGGTGCAACATCCCTTCAACCTCCGTTGAGTCAATAGATAACAAAGTAACATTACCTAACCAGGAAGCGTAATATCCATACAACATTTTCCAGCTTAGCTCGTCGTCAGTCACAAAGAATGCTTCACCAATGGCTTTTTCTTCTTTGATGGCCCTCAAGATTCCCTCAACCGCATTGTCCACAAATACCATGTTGGAATTGTGATTGCCTCTGTCCACAAGAGTAATGTATCCATCTCGTATATGAGTCAAGGGTCGCATCGTCCAAGGCGCAGAGAAGGGACCATAAATATTCCCCATGCGCAGAACCGTTGCTGGTAGATTTCTCTTGTTAATCAATTTCCAGATTATTTTTTCAGCATCGATTTTGTCATCGCAATAAGGTTCACCAGACCGTATAAAAGGTGTCTTCTCCTCAACAACTCCTGATGGTGGTGAGTAGGAATAGACTGCTACAGTGCTTACATGTATAAAACGGCTCACCCCGCAGGATAGGGCAGCCTCAGCTAGAATACGCGTCCCCTCTACAGTTACTCTACGCACTGTTCTTCGGTTACCCCTGACGCCATATGCGCAATGAACGACCACATTGCACCCTTCTAAAGCCTGCTCAACAGATTTAGGATCGGTAATATCTGCCCAAGCGATCTCAACAGGCAAGCGCGACAGGCGGGCTGCACTTCCTGCGCGATGGGCCATTGCTCGCACAGGTACTTTTTCTCCTAACAGTAGTTGTTCTACCAATCGACAACCAAGAAAACCACTGGCCCCGGTAACGAGTATTTTTTTTATCCTCATGCCTATGCCTCCTTAGTATTGAGTAATATCCTATCCATGCCAAAGTTCACCCAAGGCTCTTGTAAGATTTGCCGTTTAGCATAGCACGATTCAATAAGGAGTACAACAGGTATAACCGTGGACCCAGCATTTAAAGGTTCTTTTCCTGTCTTTATCGCCGCACAGAAATCTCTTAGCTGATATCTAAAATAAGATTGTATAGTGGTTCTACCATTTATTTGATCGCTCAGGTCAAAGGATAAAGGTTTTATATCCTCTGCGAGCTTGCTCAACCGATGATCGAGAAACCAGCCTCTGTCTGGGATGTTTGCTGGTACCTCGATCATTCCAGAGGACATAAAGATTTGAAAAGTGTTACGAAGGGTTCGAGTTCGACTCAGCTCTGCACGAACATAAATCTGATGACCCTTCCAAAGAACGTAAAACCTAATCTCACAATCAGTTTCTACGCCGCACTCCGAGTTGTCGTGGTAGGAATCCAGCATAACCTCTGATTTGGGAAACCACCAGAGCAGCCGGTCTAGAGTATGGGACCCAGTATCTATAAGCACCCCACCACCAGCCTTACGACGCTCCATCATGGAGTGAGTCTGCAAGTCCCATTTATATGATGCTCCCTCTTCTATATCAACTCGTTCAACAGAACCCAGCCATTCTATTTCAATGGCGTGACGTAAAAACGATGAGATAGGGTAATAACGACGAAATACACCTACTGCCAAAATCAGATTCCTGTCTCTAGCCTTAGTCACAAGTCGTTCAGCATCTGAAATTTTAATTGCCAGCGGTTTTTCACATAGTACGTGCACTCCGCAATCTAGAAAGAAATCAGTCATCGGTGCATGGAGGTAATGTGGTGTGCCAATCAGTACGGCGTCAACATCCGTTACCTGCGTATAGTCATCGGTTACATTTGGGATATCATACTTTCGTGCTAACACAGCGGCTCGTTCCATTTCTACGTCAACAATCCATGTAGCCTTTATTCCAGGGAGTTGTGTAATAGCTGGTAGGTGCAGTTGCTGCATAGCAGCACCACACCCTATTAAACCTATTCGAATCATTTTTTCCCCTTTTATTAGCACGACATTCTTAGGGAATCCTTATCGTCGATTTCTCGCACCCTACAGCAATACTTATATCCATTTTTCCTATATTAAACGGCCCCACCTGAGCTATGCTTCTGTTATTTTCATACGTTCGTCAAACTAAATGAGAGGTTTGTAATTTAGTTTTAGCGTTCCTTCATATCCTGGGACGGACTTTTCAACAACGAAGAGTATACAAACTTTCCAGTATCATGGCTGAAACTTCTGCATGCTTATATATTTGCCTAGTAACTGCTGTGAATATACCGTTCACTACTCAACTATGTTTAACCAATTGCTCTGGCAGAACTTCGAGCAACTCAAGTGAGCTATCGCTGCACAACTTCTCCATAACTTACGCGCGAAAAGACTTCAAGTCTGCCACCGTATCCCGCATTGAAGATCTTGCGACCGTGTTTCTCAAATTCCTTTTTGGCAACCTCATATGACTTTACGATGTACTCATAACGTGGAATTGACCTTTCACGTGGAGACTTTCGTACGTCATAGAAAAAGGATTGTGAGAAATCTGAGGCCTCATTAAGCTTGTAATCTGTATCACAACCAAGGAGATAGACTTCTCTAAAGCCCATATAAAAGGCTAGTGGTAAGCAAAAATCAATTATTACTGTATCTCCAGTATAGACCTTGTCGGTGATGTCAAGGCTCATTGTGCCAACTTGCCATATTGGAATGCCGAAATATCTCAAATAGTAGAGCTTATGATTGATAAATAGCTTGCTTCGATCGACAATAGGCTTGTGTTGAAATGGAATAATCTTTATGCTCTTGGTTTTTTGTCTTATAGCTTCATACCATTCTTTAAGAACCCTGCCGTCGGGGAAAAATCTGGGATCTGAGACACAATGATAGGTTGGATTGATAATATCATATTGTTCGTGAAGGGCGAAGTCATTTACAACAAAAACGATCTCGTCATATAGGCAAGTCAGATCATGCTTGAGGATCGAAGGGCCGCTACCTATAATGAAGCAGCGTTTGCGATCCTGGTGGATATCCTTGAGGTGATGAAGGCGATTTGCCTCAGGCTGCCAAATGAGATTGCTGTAGAACTTGTGTGGTAGTTGTACACTCTTTCGCACCACTCGATAGGGAAGCCACAGGAAGGTCAAATTGTGTTTCTTCGCAAATTGCTTGACAAGTGCGTGCATGGAGCGTCTTTGAATTGACAATTGCTGTATATTATCTTTAGCTTTGTTTTAGCAAAGATCCGGCTTTCTTCTTATCGGGCTCGTCTGAGAAATAAACTTTGTTTAGAATGCTAAAAAATATTTCCGTTTCAATTATTCTGTCATTTCAGATTGTGATAATGCCAGTAAAGATTCAGCAATGGCTAAATCAGCTTTTGTTTTGATGATATGACCGGAAGCGCGATCAATGGTATAGAAGCCAACTTTGCCGGCATAGGTGGCACATCTCTTGGATTCATAAGCTGACAGATACGTTGATGCCCGCCAGCCTGTGATACTCCATGTAATCTTTTGAACCGGTATCAGTTCCTGTGAATTTGTTTTGACATCATAGGTAAAATTAATGGGATTGCCACCGATCGCACATTCAATTTGCTCATTGACCACGCTTAAGAACACATCGTAGTCGCTATTCAGCATTGCTCGGGTAAATCCTGTTATCTGTTTGGCTGTGAGCAGTGGTGCAATAGTATGAACTTGAAACAAATAGTCGCAAGAACAAGCTTTGAGGAATTCATAAACATATTGTTCGCTGGTCGCAGTATTATTTGCTAATTCTTCTGGCCGTTTATGAAACTGTACTCCTTCTTGCAAGGCGATTTTCCTGAAGGTCGGATGTTCTGAGTTAACCCAGATCTCATCAAATACACCTGCCTCTTTACATTTACGGATAGCCAATACGATCAACGGCAACCCACCCAGCTCACACAAATTCTTATGCTTGAGTCGTTGACTGCCCATTCGGGCAGGTATCATACCTATGGTCTTCATTGGAATACTGAAGGATTGTATTGAATGTTGCTGTTATCTTCTGCTTCCATCAATGATAGTCGTAGAATTCCGCAGAGGCTTTCTAATCTTTGAGTGTACGGGTGAAGGTGAAATTGCATTGATCGGTTGCCGTTGTTGTGTCGCTTCCTCAGGCAAGCCATAGTATTTGGTTTTCGCAACAATCATATCTATAGCTGCTGTCAACCATATCATATGAGTACACTCGACAATGTTGTAAACCGTGCTGTTGACCCAAAAATTCAAATCTCCCAACTGTTTCAAGGGATTATGAGAGGAGAAACCGGTAAATGTTATGGTTGTGAGATGCTGTTGCCGGGCGTATTCTGCCGCCTTAACTATATTTGGTGATTTGCCGCTTGAACTTATGAGTATGACAAGGTCACCGAAGTCTGCATAGAACTCCATCGCCTTTGCAATCCATTGCTCATACCCGTAATCATTTGCAAAACAAGTTATCAAATCAGGCTCATTGAAATCTATGGCACGTATTCCCGCTTGTTTGGTGAAGTCTACGGCGCAATGACTAGCAATAGCAGCACTAGCTCCATTCCCTGCAAAAATCAGCTTCGCATTTCGCCGATATGTATCTGTTGCCATTTCAGACATTTGAACAAGCAGTTGTCGAGTCTCACCCTTGAACACCTGTTTACGGTACTGTTGTAAATAGTTATCAAGCCATTTGTGATAATCCATTGGTTCTCCTATAATTTATTTTCATAAATCTTATCGATGATCTTCATTAGTTTCAAAGCATCAGTGGAATTATCTACCTCGATTGGCTGTTCCTTCAATATAGCGGTAAAGAAATGATCTATCTCTGACTGCCATGAATTGTCTATTTTGTAAGTTACCCGCTCTTCGTCTTTCCATGTTGCCGCAGGCGCGGTAGTTCTGTTTTTTGCGATTGAAAGGACTTCATCTCCATAAGTACCTGACGATGTCTTAAGTCCATTGAGCACCATGTAACCCTTCTCAAGGAAGACTTCCAGAGCAAATAAGTGCCGCCATTGGGTCATAGTCGAATGTAATGAAGCCACCACACCGGTATTACTATTCCTGAGTATTGCGAATACATTATCCTCAATATCAAGCTTCCAGTAAAGTTTTGACACGAAGGCATGAACCTCATCAAAATCTCCGGTCAGATATAGAAATAGATCCAGCATATGGATACCTTGATCAAGAAGAATACCACCACCGGCAAATTCCTTTTTTGCCCTCCAATTTTCGAAAAAACTGCGGTCGGCACTCTTACCATACCGGCCTCGCATCCAGAGAACATTTCCATATTCGCCGGAGTCAATAATTGATTTCATGTGCTTTATACTTGTATGATGTCTGTGGTTGAATCCATACATTAATTTTTTCCCGGATAACTTTTCAACCCTTCGGATCTCTTCAACTTCTGTAGCGCTGAATGCGGGGGGTTTCTCACAGAACACATGTTTTCCAGCGTTTAATCCTTGTATTGTAAGGGATTTATTGAAGCAATTTGGCGTACATATGAATATGGCATCAATCTCTGGATTATTGATTAAAGCTTCAATATTTTCAGCACACGGACAGCCATCTAAATCTATGGACTTATCTTTGTCGTATACTAAGACAACCTCGCCTTTTCCATCTGCCTTGATCATATGGGCACGTGTTCTGCCCATTTTTCCTAGTCCGATGATTCCCGTCCGTATCTTCTGATTTGTACTCCCGTTCCCTCTGCCGGTAGAGACCATAGTAATGTTCATACGTGTTCTTCTGGCTAAAATAAAGATAAATACTCAGTCTTAGGATAAATATCAAGCTTACTTCCAGCGGTTGCATTCAGTATCTTGCGTCCTGCCCTTTCGAACGTCTCCTTAGCAAGTGTGTAGGCACGCTCCATTGCTAGGATGTCGATGTGCACTCTCGTATTCGGAGAATAATATTGCTTAGTGAAATGACGACCAACTATGTCACTCGCATTTAAACTGTACCCGCTGTGAAATGCACGCCCAAGCTTGCCATAATCATGGTCCACGCCGAGCAAAATGACTTTATCAATTCCCATATAGTAGGCTAACTGCATACAAACAAATAAAACGGTCCCTCCCCCGTAAACGACCTTATCTGGTCGATGAGAAAACTTTAAAGGAACTGGGAGGGGTATACCGAATCTTGAATTGCGTTTCGGCCGCCTGTAATTCAACCAACTCGTAGGTACATCGGAAGCAAGTTCTCGCATATCAGCAGCCAAAAAACGATGGGCACATTGAACATGCTGGATACGTTCAACATGATCACGCCAGAAAAAGCTGGAAATAGTCACATAATAGGTCGGAGTGAAGTTAGGAAACATAAATATACCGTTTACTCCGAATGTCACTTCACTCTTAAGTAACCTAAGATCGCACTTATTCAAACTTGGTCCGTTGCCTAGAATGAAACAGCGCTCACCACTGTGCATGTTCCTTCGTACACCTAACCAAATATCGCATTTATTTAGAGTAACAATTGCACTATGCAGCTTTAAGTATGTGACCTCGGTCTGAGCTTCAGCTAGTTTTATTGCTTTTTTTAGAATGTTCATAAAATGTTTTTTTGTAACCTCTCACAAGACAAGCCTATCTCTTACAGAACAAACATTGGCACGTATGACTACGACACTACCAGCATCTGTACATCACTTGTACCACTAGGACGACTTTTTTCCAGCCTTACACTAGAGTCCGCATACTACATTTCAGATCACATAGTTGTTCCAAAGCTGAGAACGGCTGAATGCGATCACAGCCTTGGCCGCACCCAGTTCCATTTGTCTTCTAGTGGCCCTTGTACTAGCACCTATGTGGGCACTCAAAATAACATTAGGCAAGTACCGTAAAGGACCCATATAAGGTTCTCTGGAAAACACATCCAAGGCTGCTCCTTTTAGCTTTCCCGTCTGCAGACAAGCTATAAGCGCCCCTTCATCGATGACTGGCCCTCTTGAGGTATTAACAATCAGAGAGCCGTCTGACATCATTCTTAGATACTTGTGTCCGACAAAATGATAGTTCTGTTCATTTAGTGGAATATGGATTGAGATGAGATCGCACGCAGAAAAAAGCTCATCATGAGAACACAGCTTAATACCGTACAATTCTGAAAATTCGACATCTGGAAGGATGTCACAAGCCCATAAAGTTACACCGAAAGGCTGTAGGAGTTTACATGTGCGTTTGCCAATACGTCCCAGTCCGAGGATACCAATTTTTCTTTCGGACAACAATGAACCCATTTGGCGTTTCCATGAAAGGTCTATCACCGATCTGTGTGACTGGAATGTGTTCCGACACAGAGATAGCATGTGATGAATTGTCAATTCTGCAACTGCTTGTGTGGGTGCGTCCGGAGTATAGGCTACATGAATACCGTGCTTTTTGCAGAAATTGAGGTCAATGCTGTCCAAGCCTACACCAACACGGCTGATCAGTTTCAACTTTCCAAGTGACTGAGACAGTTCGTCGCGTTGGTAAGGTTCTGTCCCTGCTATAACTGCATCACAGTCGGCTATCAATTGTCCCACCTCACCGCTTCTAAGACGTCTACCATACGGATTTTCAATGAGCGTGTGACCGTCTCGCAAGAGTATATCCCTTACCTCGCCGTCGGCCTGTCCAAATGGAAATGTAGCAAGTAGGATCCGCAATTTAGCACTGTGAATTTAGTGAAGGAAGAATTCTTTGGGCTTCGAGAAAATCCTCCATGGTATCAATGTCAAGGGCATATTGTCTATCGATCTTATAAAAAAGAGGACGATGGCCCACTCGGCAACCTGTTCTGAGTACTGCCTCGCGCGTAACAGTATAAACACCGGTTGTCTCCCTCAGAACAGTTGCATCTTGTGAACGTGGTAATCCATCGGGTCGATTAGGTGTATAGTTGATAGGTTTACCATTGAACCAAAACCACCCATTTTCTTCGGTGGCTAGAAGCATCGAATCGTATCGATCTGTGAAGTTCGCAAATTCTTGAACGGCTTCAGCAACAATTTTACCCGGTAGAGTTACTGCCGTCACATAAGCTTGAACATATATGTCATAATGTTGTCTGCTAACGGCAAACTGATGAATCAGGTGATTACCATTTGCTTGGTCTTGAGCAAACCAATCACCCCTTATATGAAACTGGATTCTATCTTTGTAGCGTTCCCTAAACAGTTTCATCACAGACTCATTCTCACTATCGATAAAAATGTCCCACTCAGCTGGACAGTGTTCTACCAGTTCATCAAGTAACCAATACGATAATGGCTTACCGCACAAGTCGCGAAAGTTCTTGTTTGGAACACGTGTACTTGAGCGTACCTTTATGGGAATTTCAATCACAATTCTCATCTAATTACTTCCCCTTATTGATACCTTTTGATCATGTGAATGTACACCAAATGTATGTCTCACAGGCGCGGACTAATAGAAACTGACTCTAGGGTGGGTATCTATGCGTCTCGCTATTCTTGCCAATCGTAACAGTAATCTCATTCGGCCAGTATAATAGTTCTCCATCGCCAACAGAATACATCCTTTCCAGATTAAATCTGTCAATCACAGAAAAACGTAGGGCAGGACTCCATCGGTCGATTAGAACACACAAATCAGTAATTGACAGGTACAATCCATACGTACGAGGTCTAAACGATAAGTTTGGGAATATACATTCAATTTCGCCGTCATCACTCGCATCATTGAAATCGCAACTTGCCATGGTCACAAGGGTGCGAGTCGCTAAGTCTTCTATTCCAACTCTGAATCGTACAGTGTTTTTCATCCTCATAAAGCATTGAAAATTAGCTCTTACCACTAATGTAGAACCGCTCTGTACGACTTTGCCATTTGACCCGTTCTCTGAGGCTATTGAAACATTTAAATATCGAATTTCACCTGATCCCTCACGATGAGTTGCTATTCTGCTTTGTGAGGCATTGTTTTCTGATTCAATGTAGCTCCTTTTCATATATTCAGCGATTACATCAGAACTTTTGCTTACTGCTATCATGTTTCCTCTGTCTAGGAGAATTCCTTGCTGGCAGACTTGCTCTATAGATCGCAAGTTATGGGAAACATATATTAAACCAACATTGGGTACTATTTTCGTCATATGGTCGATACATTTTCTGCGAAACTGATCATCACCAACAGCTAATATCTCATCCACAAGCAAAATATCAGGCTCGCAATGGGCTGCAATAGCAAATCCAAGTCGCACATGCATCCCAGAACTATAACTCTGCACTGGGGCATCAATAAAGTCCCGTAGGTCTGCAAAATCCACGATCTCATCAAACTTTCCATCAATCTCCTTTTTACTTAGTCCAAGCACCGCACCGTTCACATAGATATTCTCTCGCCCTGTTAGAATAGGATTAAACCCAGCACCCAGAGCAATGAACGCACCCACCCTGCCTTTCATGGTCACTTTTCCGGTGTCCGGCTTAATGAGGCCGTTGAGAATCTTAAGAAGGGTGGTCTTTCCAGCACCATTGCGCCCGATGAGACCAAGAGCCTCTCCACGTTTCAATTCAAAGGAGATGTCCTTCAGCGCCCAGAACTCCTTGGGTCTTAACTCAGAGTCGTTGTTACGGCGTCCCAGCATTTCTGAGGCGATGTCCTTGACACCATACCATAAGGAGCGTTTTAAGTCCCTGCAGAATTTCTTGCTTAGGTTTTCAGCGGTGACAAGAGTCTCGGGCATTACGCGCTCATCCTTTCCACAAGAATAGGCATAGCTATACGGTACATAATCCAACCGATAAAAATTAAGACCAAGGTTGCAAAAAAAGTTAGGCAAAAGGGAACGAGATTGTGGGGTATGCCCTGGTAAGCAACCTGTCTTGTGGTCATAATCATAGGTGTCACAGGATTGAATTTCATTACCGTTGATAGCATTCCGGCTTCTGGTGGAGGATAAACGACAGGAGTAAAGAAGATCAGTGCAGACGTAGCAATCAAAAGTGATGACTGAATATCCTTATACAATACTCCAATGGGTACTAATAACACACCCAGCATTGTCCCAAGAGCAACGAGTCCTAAAATTGGGATCGGCACGAAAAGTACTGTCCACTTAATAGGTATCTTAAAGAAGAGTAAAACCAATGCAAGCATAATTAATTTGATTCCAAAACTGAATAATATTTGTCCGATACCCGATAAGATCAACGCTTCTTTAGGAAAGTTAATTTTGGCCAGCATCATTTTTGCATTAGTGACAACTTTTAGCGGTGCGTTAAGAGCGTCCACGAACAACTGCCAGAAAACAGTACCAAAAAACACAAAAGCAGGATATGGAATTTCTATATCTCTGACGTCGATGATCTTGGATGAATTTAGCAGAATGAAGGTAAGACTTGTTACTAAAGGCGGAAAAACAGCCCAGAAGTATCCTAAGGCTGTCTGACGATATTGGGCAGAGATATCACGAACGGTCAGTCGCCAGGCAAGTCCACGAGAATTCTTAAGATCCATCCACATATTCCTAAAAAGCTGTCGTGGATGCCTGAGCTGGGATTCCGGAGTGTAAATTAACTCTGGTACATTTTCAGACATATATCAAAACCTAAAAGAACTCCCCATTGTGCGAGAAAGCAAAACAGGTCTCTATGCTCTCTTGGCTCTCTTAAATCCAATAATTACTAATCACTTTTAGATGTGATAATAATTCTTTAATTAGCACTATCATTCCTGATAAGGATTTCTAACTTCTTTTCTGGAAATTAGCATACAAAGGGTAGGCTTTGGCATTCAGCTATTAATTGCAGGCGGTTGCTCCGCAGCCCTAAAGTCCGCAGTCAAAGTTTTTTTGTCTTCGTTCGACAGATTTGCAATGCTATGTTCCTCAATCAACCGAGCAAAAAGCGTTGTACGACGGCCAGCGGATTCGAGAGAGCCATTTGCATGAATGTCAATTTCCAACTTTAATGGTAAACCAGTGCGGCGGTCACGGACAGGTAAGCTTACCGTGACGATATCGTGTGCCGCGGTATCGTTGCCATCTTTTCCCCAAGCCAACACTTGTTTAGTTCCGTCACGATTGGTTAAAGGCAGTGAGCCTCCTGCGATGTCCAGTTTATCTGCCGCAAAGCAAACCGCCTGCCACCATTGGTTAAAGATTTTGGCTCGTCGAAAGCGAAGTTCAGCTTCCTCAAAGCTCATTACTTCCTGCCTCTGCTGGTGAGAAACAGCGCGTTTTTGTTTCAAGCCAGCTATCGTTTCCCGGAATCGGACGGCCCCGGCTGCGCGAAAGAATAATACCAAAAGCAGAAGTACACAAAGGAGTATGCCAATGGTGCCGGCAGCATGAGTAAGCATCATAAACATTCCAAGCCCCGCAGCTATAGCTGTTATTGCGTACATAGCAACTACAACGTGGCGGTGACGAAACCCCATATCAAGCAGTCTATAGTGCAAATGGCTGCGATCCGGCGACATTATTCCCCATGGTCTAAGAAACCGGCGAAGCATGACAAATATCGTATCAAATATCGGCAGACCCAAGGCAAGTGCTGGAAGAGCGAGGGCTACAATTGTCCCCGACTTCATCATACATATAATACTAGCGGAGGCCATGAAAAAACCTAAGAACATACTACCACAATCACCCATAAAGATACGAGCTGGGTTGAAGTTAAAGAACAGAAATCCGGACAAACTGCCTAATAGAGCAAGCATAAGCACCACCATTATTGGCTGGTTACTGTTAAACGAAAAGAGGGCGATAACTGCGCAAGTTACTGCAGAAATACCAGCTGCAAGACCATCGAGACCGTCTATAAGATTTACAGCATTGGTAATAGCTACAATCCAAAAAACTGTAATGGGAAATGATATCCAGCCAAAATGAAGGGTAAATAGGTTCACAAAATTTAACGAGCTAATTTGAATGCCAGATAGGCACAACGCTGAAGCAGCAGTAACTTGGGCTAAAAGCTTATGCCGAGCTCTTATTCCATACAAATCATCGATCAAACCTATCAGGAAAATAAAAGTGCTGGTTGCTAGTAAGGTAACTGCTTGGATTTGCAAACGACGTAACGCTTCTCCGATGCCATTATCCAGCAGCGAAACTGCAATCACAAGGGTGGTAGCCGATAGAAAAATTGCTATCCCTCCAATCCGCGGAATAGAGGAAGCATGCACCTTTCTCATATCCAAACTATCATAAATTTTAAATACGTGCGCGATGTAAATAAGAATCGGGGTAAGTAGCACCGCTAGCAGTAAAGAACCGATGTATACACATAAATAAGTCAGCATAGGTAAATTAAGGAAATGGTAGATAGCAGAAGATGGATGATAGTTATAGTTAGCTCAGCGCTCACTCCGTCCCCGTCGGTGGTCCAACGACGAATCCTGCCGGCCTAAGCCACGTGGCAAAGTTGTCGGTATTCAAAGCTCGGCTTTCAGAGGTCAAAGACAAGCAATCAGTCTCAATATTTGAAAAATGCTAATGCAGCGACTTTTCTTTATCAAATATCGCAGGGTGAATCGAAAGGTCCGCGACAATCTTCTTAGCTGCTTTAGACTGTGGACGTATCTGCAAGCATATTTGCGCCTCGCGCATTGCCTCTGCTATCTTTCCCATCTCGACAAGTATCTTTGCCAAATCTAACCGCCAGTCAACCCGGCCATAGTCAAGTGCCAAAGCACGACGGTAACACTGTAATGCTGCTTCATTATCCTGGCGTTTCCTATAAATACTCGCCTGATATACAAGTTCCTGAGCAGGAGTATTGGGCTGCAAGCACCTTGCTTTAAGCAAATTTTCTATCTTTAGCTGGACTTGTTCTGAGAGGTCGGTGTACTGCATATCCTTAAGAATCTTGGCCACGTGACGTAGCCACATAATATCATTTCCGGCAGCAAAGATAGCCAAACGAGGACGGCTGAGATGATTGATATATATATTTACAACGTCCTTGAACATCCCACTGTCCAGCTCCACGGCCCGTTGAAATTTCACAATGCAGTCTTCGGTTTTTCCCTCTAAAACATCCAAATAGCCCGCAATAAAACACGCTGTTGGATCGCAGGGTGCAAGACGAAAACCTTTTCTTATACTTTCTGCTCCAGAGTTATCATCCAACACAAACTTTTCGATCCGACCAACTATGCTATAGGTTGGTCCGTATGTCGGGCACAGTGTGCATACTTTGTGGAACTCATCAACGATATCGCGAACAGATGACATTAAATCCTTAGAGATAACAATTTCTCCGATATTAAGATCCGTGTTTTGACTTATCGAATGCCAGCGGTAGACATTGAGCCCGTGCTGGTACTCTATATTCTCTGGCTCGTGACTTACTGCTGTGGAAGCGTAAGAAATTAAATCCGTATACTCGGCATCCGTACCCTGCCAATTTCTATTCACAAGGCCTTTTTCTATATCGAGAGCCTTCTCCCAGTTGGTCTCAGCAAGACACGCATTATTGGCTCCAATGAAGGCCCATATCCAAATTCCACATACAGCAAGAAGAATAGACAGCCTGATAAGGAATATCGAACGAGGAATTTTGAAATCTCCCGCTCGATAATCAGTGTTTAATATTTGTTTATCTTCTTTCTGCCGAGCCAAAACCAGTAGGAGAGCACAGAATATAGCAGACAAATACGCGTTCGCTGGAAGGTGCTGACCGAAATCACTTAAGCTATGGATAAGTATCGCCAATATGCCTAAGCCGAGCCCATATGCCGCCGAAAGAATGGACAAGTTGGAGCCATCTACCTTAGGCTCACGCTTAATAGGTACCGGACGAGTGTCTCTTATATAGTTTGACCAGACGATTATTGCAAAAATCACAAGCAAGATTAAGCCAAGGAGGCCGGTTTCCTCTAATACTTGGGCATACTCGTTTTCTGCGTATGCGGCTAATGCAGTTATAGTTGAGCGGTCGAACATCGGATAAACTACCGAGTGCGTTCCAAGACCAGTCCCTAATATTGGGAAATGAGTCCATGCAACGGCTATGTCTTTAAATATTTGCAACCGGCTACCCTCGCCTTCGTGAAAATCTCTGAGAGAGGCCAGCCGATCGTAGACCGCATCGAAACTTATGTACAAAACACAGATAAAAGCGATAAGTGCTATAACAACTATTATCCAATCAATTCCCTTAAGAGAGCGTCGCCAAGCAAGGACCGATATAGTAAAGGTTATGGCGATAAGCATGCTGACCATACCGCCCCGAGTTAAGGAGAAAAAAACCGTTGCCACACATAAACTTATCACGGTTATTAGCAGCCACAATGGTTTTGCCAACCCAGAACTGAAATACTCAGAGATAACGGCTGGTGTCATCTTCTTACCGGCAAAACTCTCGTGCAGTGTTACGAGAAGCAGACCAAACCCAGCTCCAATTGATAAGTTCATAAACTGCCCGTAGTTGCTATGGTTAACGAATGGACCTGAATTGCCTCCACCATGTCGGGTAGGTATAAACCAGTAGATTTTGCCATTTCCAAAAAGGTTCTGTCCCAGAGTAATCAGGGCGATGGTACCACCAATTAGTGTTATAGACATCAGAAGTCGTTTTATCTGCTCCGGGCGCCGGAACACGTTAAGAACAACTATGAACACTGCTGCAACTGCCAGTACCAACCGTAGGTCGTGCTTCGTAGCATTCGGATAGAAGCTAAGGGGCATTGACTTAAGCAGCTTATCTGAATTGAATAGGTTGCTTAAAAGTTCCGTTTTTAAAACAGCGGTATTTGGAGAGATGATTTTTACTAAAGTGACAGGTAATGGAATAAGCTGCAATAAGGGGATAAGTAAAAATAGCCCTATGGGTACATAAGCCCAAGTCCAGATTATGCTTCGATCGTGATTATATACAAGCTTGAGCAAAAAGCAGATGACAATAGCACCTGATAGGACAATGACAACCTCTTCGCTCCATGCATGAACCACGCCGAATGCAAGAGGCATAAAGGCCAAAAGGCTTACCAGCAGCCCCTCAATAACAATATCGAACCGATTCCCTTTTTGCAATATATCACAAACTTGGGACCTTTTATTTAAAGGAGCGCTTGTCTTATTAAGAGCTGCTCCGCGTTCTTTCACTGCTGCCCTCCATGGTACTTATAGAGAATGAATTTTCGATGCCATTCATTGGGATAATGTCCTGTCCTTTTATCACCCGTAACGGATTTTCAATGCAAACCAGCCGGGCGATTGTATCCCCCAGTTTAATGCTGATACGTTCAAAGGCAGTTTTCATACAGGGTCTGCGGTCCTCCAAGTTGTGCGAATCAGTCGCCACGACCGAGACCCAGCCTGAGCTTAAGAAGTGCCACGCTGCCTTCTGGGCTACAGGGCCGAACTCACCAAGAAAGCTAGCGGATGTCACCTGTAGGTGAGCCGATTGCTCAAACCATTTGAGTAATATCCCCGGTTGCTTTGAAAGAACAGGGTGCCGTTCAGGATGTGATATAATAGAATGAATGCCCAAAGAGGCCAGTTCGACAAGTAGTGGCGTAATGTCTATAAAGATCTCGTGCGGAAGCTCTAAAAGAATATATTTGCCTCCATCAGCAAGGGTGAGTATTTTATCAGCTGCAAGCAGTTGACAGATCCTCTCATCCACACGAACATCTGCACCAGGCATTACGGTAAGGGCAATACCGTTGCTTTTCAATTCTTCATTAAGGACGGAGACCTCTTCTCTGATTTGGGCAGCTTCGTTGCACATGCTGAATCGACCCAATTGATGGGGTGTCGCTACTACTGTAGTTATGTAATCGTCGGTTAGAGCGCGGCACAAGGCAAGCGCCTCGGCTCTCGTGGCAGGACCATCGTCAACAGCAGGCAGACAATGGCAATGTATATCGACGAAACTAACCTGGCTTAAACCCTCAGAGCCGTTTTTTTTCACGCCAATCAAGTTATCATTAGAAGACTTTATCATGTTTGATTGCCTAAAGCACCGCCGAAAATGAGCCCCAATATCTTAACAGTACCAGGCATAAACGTCCTACTCGTCTTCTTTTTTCTTTTCACTTTCGCCATAGTAACCGTAATGGCCATACCGGCTATAACCTCCGTAGTATCCGTAACCATAACGGCTGTGCTTTCGTGACACATCGTTTACGACTGCACCTAGTATGTGCCCACCAACGCTCAGCAGACTGTCGCGGGCCCGCTGGCTCTGCTTCCTCGTAGATCTTTCCGCCCTCAGAACAAGTAGCGTAGTATCACAAATCGCTGCAAGGATCTGGCTGTCAGCAACCGGCCCAATCGGTGGTGCATCTATGATTATACGGTCATATCGTTCGGAAAGATTCTTCAATGTCTGGGCAAATAAGTCACTATTGAGCATTTCAGCTGGGTTGGGTACCTCTGGTCCACAGGGCAACAGGTCAAGTCCCTCAACTGGGCCAGACTGAATTTCTCCATCTCCTGTATGATCTACTGCAAGCATGCTGGCTAGTCCCTTTTTTCTGTCGATTTCGAAAATGTTATGTTGCATGGGATGGCGGAGATCAGCATCAATGATAAGTGTCTTTTGCCCAGCTTGTGCCATCGCTATAGCCAGGTTACTGACGATAGTAGTTTTGCCGTCACCTGCTGCCGGCGAGGTGATAAGGATAATCTTTGCTTTGCCCTTGGGTAAACCGAAGAATACAGCGGTACGTATCGTTCGACAGGCTTCAGCTACGATAGATTTAGGCTTAAGATATACCTTTTGACCTCGGGCTACAGCGGTTTGCTTTTTCGACATTGCCGGTACCACACCAAGAACCGGAACACCGAGAATAGCCGATATCTCTTCGGTGGATCGTAGCCGATAGTCCAGCCACTCGCGAAGTAGAGTAAGGCCACCACTAAACATAAAACTCAACACAAGAGCTATTGCCATAACCTTGGCCTTTTGCGGCTTTGCAGGGCTACCTGCCGGTCTTGCAACCTCCAGCACGTTGATACTAAGCACCCCAATATCTTCTGTAACATTGAGTTCCTTGATACGGTCATTGAGAATATCACAAAGTCTTTCCGTCCGCTTTAATTCTGACTGAAGTGCAGAATACTCGACAGCCTTAGCACCAAAAGAATGTGCTGTTTCTCGCTGTTCTTCAAAAGATTCCTGCAATTCATTTTCTCTTTGCTTTGCCGCCATTCGCCTTAGTTGCAGTACCTCGACATAGGAAGCAGCAAATTCTTCCGCCTGCTTATTAAGCTTTTGATTGATATGGTCGATCTTGGTACGGATTAGTTGGATAGACGGATGATCATCAGTGCAATGGCGTCTTGCATTTTCTAACTCGACTTCTGAACTTTGTAGTTCAGACAGCAACTTAGTTTCTACATTACTAATAGGTATGTGAGTCCCTCCGGTGCCTAAAGTCGCAGCGAATTGCTTGAGCTTGGCTGGTTCGCTCGACATTCTCTTGGCCGATTCCAAATCGGCTTTTGCGTTGATAGTTGCCAGTTGCGCCTCAGCTACTGTCGCAGACAACCTGTTCAACATTTCAAAAGCGAAATGCCCAGTTCCACTCTGAAAGGAAACAACCCCGTTATCGCGGGTGAATTCCAACATCTCCTTGTATTTTTCTTTCAATTCGCTATCGCGTTTGACCTTTTCTTTCTGCAGGATATCTAGCACTTGCGAAGCAGTGCTGCGCTTGCGAGTGCGATGGTATCTAATGTAGGACTCTACCACAGCGTTGACAATCTGAGCAGCGTCTTGTGGATATGGCGAATAAAGCGATACCCTGATAATATCATCACGTCTACCGATAGCAACACTCAAATTGCGCTTAATATAACCTACTAAGTTATCCACATTGGCAAATGTTCTAAGCCGAGTTATTTGAGGATCATCAGCCACACCAGCAACAATAGGGGTGGATTTGATCAATTCCGCTTGTGTATAGAGATAGTTCTTGGATTCGGTTAGGACTCCTCCTGCACGCTCGCCACTGATGATTTTGGGGCCATTTTGTTCAATATATAGTTCTGTTGTGCTTGAATAAATTGGCGTAGCCTTCAAAAGGTAGACAAATCCAACAAATAAAAACAATATAACCGTAGACAGAATAATCCAGCGGTTACGAAGAGCTATTTGTAATAGACTCTCTGTGGGTATGACATTGCTCTGCGGCAGCGCCAAGCTCAAACTCTCATTTTCGGTTGTATTGTTATCTATGTTCTTCATGTAAGCAAAACTCTAAGACTTAACGACTGTTATAGCGATAATCATAGGCGCTATACTCTGCGCCCACTCCGACATGGAATACGCCAGCTAAAAACTGGTTCATACGCGTACGCATGGTTTGGTCCACGTACACAACGTCTCCCGGCTTTATCGGAACATTACATGCATCAGCAAAACGCTTGCTGCCGATCCCGAAGATGGCAGATGCAATTTCGCCGGTTGCATCCGGCCGATAGATTTTCACATAGCGTGGGTCAGCTATCATGTTAAGCCCGCCAGCAAATGCCAAGGCCTCCGACAAATTATATTGAACATCCGGAGGATAGGGAAAAGTATAAGGTCGATTAACAAGCCCCATGACAGTGAAAACCCTTTCGTTTTCTCTTTGGTACTCTGCCACACCACAGACCACCATAGGATAGTTTACAACATACTTAGGATAGTATGCGTCTATAAGCGATGATTCTATTTCGGCAACCGTCTTACCACCAACGGGCACTTCACCAATAATAGGCAGGATGATGGTTCCGGCATCGGATACCCGACATAAGTACGACCTAATACCTTCATGTAAATCGGCCTGAACCAGACCAGATACATCAGTGGAAATGATCTGTACTATAGATGGTATCTGCAGTTTCAATAAGTCGCCTGGAAGCACACGATAGGGACCGATTTGAGTCGGCGTTGTGTCTGATGTCTCGATATCTGCTTCTGATGCAACTGGCCCAGCTTTTTTGAACACATTGACCTGCTCAGGATTTGATAAAGTTGGACCGCATCCCGTCAAACAAGATAAGCAGAATACAATAGCAAAAGTATACGCAAAAATCATCTTCCAACATTGCTTAACTTTGTATAGGCTCTTCATAAGACGCTCCCAGATAAGCATTCCAATCCTTTTGTCACCGTTAAACACCAAATTCCGTTACACTCAATTTTATCGGGACAAGAGATGTGTCCCTCTCAGAGCAGTACGAACTGTAGTTAGTAAATAAAAAGGCCAGAAACTTCAAAAGCATGGCCGAATCACACTCTGGAATCTTCGGGCCTGGTCTCCCATTACCCAGAGCAGTGATCTTTCAAATCCCTTCTACCTTACTGCCCGTCTGTCGTTATAGTAGTCTGTGCACGGATTCCCTGCCCGAGAAGACAATTTTTCGGCAGACAAGATGATATTGTCTTCACCTGATTCATACAGCCATTCGACAACTTCAGACAGAACCTGATAGGTACACAACTTCGCTTTTGATTCCCATCTCTTCCTCAGTTCAGCGATCTGCCTTTAAAATATACCCTCATATGTCACTATTAGTGTCGCCCTTTATTCCTGCACGAATACAAATGCGCTTCTTCGCCCTACATACCATTTTGAACTCGTTTATAAATTGATTCTTTCTACTAAATCTATAGTAGATAGAAATCTGTAATGTTGAATACTCACTTCATGATGCCAAGGTAAATTTGCCAAACGTTGATAATAATGCTGGTCTCATTGACATTGCTCGTCAGAATTATCTCCTACCCTAAACACCACTTGAATTTCTTACACTTCCCTTCTCTCATTGGTTTGTCTAGCTTCACAAGAACTGCTGACCCCCCGCGGAGCACTGTTCTTTCTACCTCTATCACTATATCAAGATAAAAACATAGAAATAACTGTCACTTTAAAAAATGTCAATGGGAATTTCTTTTTTTCTCCCACTTTTTTATTTAGGGAACTTGTAAAGCATAGGTAAGTGACATCTATTTTGTTAGAATGCACTATTAAGTAAGAAATAGGTGAATGGGTTTTTGTAAGAACAGGTAGAGTGAGAGGAATAGACAAGTATAGTGATTATTTATCGGACGCAATTCTATATAGTAAATTTCCACGACCTTACGGACGTTGCATTTTCCAAGACGGTTTTAGCCCGCTCGACCTTGTAGGGTACCTCCATCTACGGGTTCACACCCGTATTATTACGAAACAAGAAATAAAGTAGCTGTTAGGTCGTATATTTGCGTGGTGATATAAATTATACAACCGCACGATAGAGTTGAACCTTGCCTACTTCAATCAAAACCAATTATAGAACGCCTATATAAACCGCAGGTGTTCTTCAAAAATCACTGAGCTCTGCTCTGAACTTGCTCACCTACTAACCTGCCGGTAGGGTCTTTACAGAGTCTTATCTAACGTACTCCTATTGTTTTTGTCCTTGTCAAGTTTAGATGTGCAGGCCTATGAAACAGGGCAATACTTATAAATCATTTACATAACTGACTATCCCCGGTGCGATTCGAACGCACAACCTCTGGCTCCGGAGGCCAACGCTC
>CAZVWH010000006.1:0-53730 GCA_964631175.1 uncultured Pirellulales bacterium
GTCTAAGTTCTAATCCTATCTGCTCGAGGCTTTCTGAAAGTTCGTTAGCTGCCGGATCGCCGAGCCGACCGCCGGGGAACTGCTCAGTCCCTATGTGCATTAGTCCTCGAAGAAATGTTCCTGTTGTTAAGATTACTACCGGAGCTTTATAAGACAGGCCAGTAGAGCATCGAACGCCGCGCACTTCGTCCTTATCGGTTATAATCTGCGAGGCAATCGCCTCAACGATATGCAAATTTGGCATCTGCTCTAATTGGTACCGCATATAGTTCTGGTATTTATATTTATCAGCTTGTGCTCTTGGAGCCTGTACCGCTGGTCCTTTAGAGCGGTTGAGCAGACGAAACTGGATGCCGGTTTCATCTATCGCCAGTCCCATCAGTCCGCCAAGCGCATCGACTTCGCGCGCAATTTGTCCCTTTGCAAGGCCGCCGATAGCCGGGTTGCAGCTCATCTTAGCTATCGTGTCTTTGCTGATGGTTATAAGGCAGGTTTCGGCGCCGATTTTGGCAGCAGCATAAGCTGCTTCGATACCAGCGTGGCCTGCCCCGATTACAATACAATCGAACTCGTTTGTTTTCATTAGCAATATAACACAGCTTGTCATTCCCGTGAAAACGGGAATCAAAATTCACCGAAATCATTTCTGGATACCTGCTTTCGCAGGTATGACAAGTCGAATCGGTCAGATTGAGTAACCAGTATATCTTTTTGAACTTTTTAATCAAGGATTGACAATCGATGCTATTTCTCTTGTAATGATTATGGCATAGGAAAGGAGTGTATATCAAATTCGATTAAAATATATCTAACTCGGTCAGGGCGTCCGTCGAAGCTCAGCCCTGCCGTAATCGCTAGTGGTGTCTTACACAGAAACCAGATCAAACATAGTTTGTCCTCAAAGATGAAAAAGGATAATCAATTTTATCGTGACATGCAGCACTATATCGCAGTTACGACTGTTGGGCCATCTGTACTTAGGAATCAGGGTTCAGAAGGCGTGATCAAAGCTGCTCAGAAACATCTTGCCGTAATCAATCTCGGGATATTCCAAGCCAAAGATGAAGCCGATTTTCTCCGCGTCCTCGACAATCAAACCGAGAGACTCAGAGACACGCTCCCACAGGGAGCACAGCACTGGGGTTCCGCACGCAAGGCGCTCAACTTGTTTCTGAGAGACATCTGCTACAATCGGTTCCTCTGTGAATTGTACAAGCTTTCAGATTCGGAGGAATGGATGGAGATTCCTCTCGACAGACTCATCGCCACCGCTTTGAAACGAAAAGGGAAGCGAGGAGAATTGCCTCGCTGGCCAGGACTCAAGAGACTGAATTCTGACGTCAGTTTGAGATTCCAAGCATTCGCAAAACAGATTGCTTCAGAACAAGGAATCTCGCGTGTCCATCTCGATATGCGTCTATGGACTGAAGAAAGAGAAAAGAACGGCAAACCGCACGCTCCAGGTTTCGGCTCGTAAACTTGCTGAACCTGAGCGTGGTCATGTGCCTTGAGAGATTGAAATAGAAGACAATCCAGCAATGGCAGTCCGCCCGGCAAGTGAATCCCACATATACAAAAGGAAGAATAAGAAAATATTTGATTGACAATAGATACTGTTATGGTATAATTATTATACCATGGAGTTTGAGTTCGATTCCAAAAAGAGTCAGAGCAATAAGAAAAAACACGGGATTGATTTTTGCCAAGCTCAGGCACTGTGGGATGATTCCGATTTAATTGAGATTCCCGCAAGAACGAGCGATGAGCCAAGATTTTTGGTGATTGGGAAGATTTCAGGAAAGTATTGGTCAGCGGTCATTACCTATCCCTCGACTGCGCTCGGGACAGGTCGGCGTGAAAAGATAAGGATTATTTCGGTACGACGCTCCAGAAAAGAGGAGATTGATATTTATGAAAGCTAAGGAATTCGACAAGAAATTTGATGATGGCAAGGACATTTCTAAATACTTGGATATGTCAAAAGCCAGAAGGCCTGGACAAGAGCAGAAAAGAGTAAATGTTGATTTTCCTCTGTGGATAGTCCACTTATTAGATAAAGAGGCAAAACGCCTGGGCGTGCCTCGACAATCCATCATCAAAGTGTGGGTAGCTGAACGCATAGAAAAAGTCTCATCTTAAACATCTGAATCTAACTATCTGATTTTTAAGAACTTATATGGTATTTCTATAGCGGAGGTGATTAGAAAATGAAAAAACGCTATCAGTTGCCTATACTAATAGAAAAAGATGAAGATGGCTTTTATGTAGTTGAATGTCCTGTATTTTCAGGATGCTACAGCCAGGGGGAAACCATAGACCAAGCCCTAAAAAACATTCGAGAAGTAATTGACTTATGCCTCGAAGAAAAAGAAAATAAAGAAGCTCTTAAAAATTTCCAGCCCCAGGAATTAAGCTTCTATACAATGTCTTATGCCTAAACTATCTACCGGCACCACAGGTGTGCCGGCTAATCCGCGTCCAAAGTTCTTCTACCGTCACTGTCCCTTTTCCGTTAAAGCAACGGCTGATGCTATTACAAAATTTGCTGTGTGTGTAATGCTGATACTTATATGCTTAATGCCGAGTTTCTCGGCAAGTTTTTCGACTTCGCCGCTGAGCGTCACCTCCGGCTGACCTGCAGGATTGTTTACTACTTCAATATCCGTCCAGGCGATCTTTCCGCGCCAGCCTGTCCCCATCAATTTAAGAACAGCCTCCTTCGCGGCAAAACGGCCAGCCAATTTCTCAACCTTATTCTTATTTGCTTCGGCGTATGCCTGCTCGGCAGCGGTAAAAACCCTGCTAATGAAACGCTCGCCGTGCCGCTTTATCATCTCTTCTATCCGCGGACAATCCACAAGGTCTATTCCATGTGCTACAATTTTCATCTGTCGTCCTTGATTGGGTATCGGCCAAAACCCCGCGTGAAACGCGGGGCTAAATGTTTAGCCCCCCAGTTTCACTGGGGGGTCTTCCTTCATTTGGTAAATTTTATATAAGCAAGAATCTATAAACTCACCCATTTTATCCGGTTCTAAATTCTGCATAAGTTCGGCATCAAGTTTATCTAAAGCTTCCCGCTGGCGGTCAAAGATAATCTTTTGCTTTAGTTGTTCCTGCACCTTTTCAAACGGCTCGTAGCTTTTTGAGCGTTTCTTTTCCAGCTTCATTATAAAAATATGTCCCTCTGTTTCAATCGGCCCAGCTATTTGGCCTGGCTCAATCTTTTCAGCCTCAGCCGCAAGGATGTCATACGGTTTAATCAATGACTCCGGTTGAACCGGCTTCCACAATCCGCCGAACTCTTGTCTGTGTCCATGAGAATATTGTTTGGCCAATTCTCCAAAATCTCTGCCAGCCTCTATTTGTTTGACCAGTTTATTAGCCAGCTTTCTTGCTTGTTCGAGCGGATACGCCTCGACCGAGCGACTCGACTGAGCTCGTCGAAGTCTCGTCGAGGTCTGGTTCGGGTCTGCTATCTCCGGTCTTACCGGCTGGATATCAATCAGGCGAAACTCTAACCTCGCCGGTGTAAGGAAAGATTGCTCCTTGATGCGATTATAGCACTCGATCAATTCCGTATGTGTGACAGGCTTATTATCAAGCAGCTTCGATGATATATACCATTGGGTGAGGATGAATCTTTTCCGATTTTCTTTAAGTTTCTGCCGATCCATTCCCATTTGTTTAAGTTTCTCTTCAGCCTTGGCCTCGTCACCTCCGAAATCCATAAAGAACTTTCTAACTTCTGTCTCTGCTGCTTTTTCCAGAGCTTCATCAATATTTTTTGGGGTATTCATTTTGGCTTCGTGATAAAGCAGAATCTCGGATATTTTGTTCATAAGAATTTTTTCAATTATCGGCCAAGCCTCTTTTTGGAATTCCTCTGGACTGCCTGTTTTTGCGATCGGCTCGAGAATTTCTATTGGTGACACAAATGCCCTGTTCATTTCTATCGGTGACTCAAGAATTTCTCTGCTGGTTATAACCTCACCGCTTACCACCAGCACAGCCTCGCCGGCCGCTTTCGAAGCAGTTATCCTCCGTGCGATCGCAATATGCCCTGATTCGGCGGATTGATTACTGTTCCGACAACCGCCTATCAGCAAAAATATTAAGATTGATAAAAAAGCGCATTTACGCATATCTATAGAACTTTACATTACAAATGAAACATATCATTTGTCCGTCTTTCCTTTAACGTGATATACCATAAGAAACAGCAAGGCTCCTAATGAAAGTGTGGCAGCAGGTATACCGGTACCACGAACCCAGTAAACCAGGAAGTGTGCTGTACCTTTGGTTGTAATCTGGACATAGTACTTCCCATTGTACACTGATTTATACCTCGATTTCGCTTTCGCTTCCCAATCTTGGTCTCCAGCCTTGATTATTGTTTGCGACCCATTACCAATACGCACTTCCCGCACATCGGGATTTATGAGTTGTTGGTACTCGTCGGCAGTGAGTACACAAACTTCGTAGTCGGCTGGATTCAGGTTGCGATTCTGGCTGTGATATAACCAGAGTCGCATGGAGAGCCATTGCCAGAAAAGGGATACCAAAAGAGCAAGTAGGCACCCAGTTGCAAAAAGTGCAAATCGCTCTTTTTTCATATTTCGTCTCCTTATCAATCTGGCGACCAGGAAAAATAACTGTTCGAAACTAAAAGACTTATCCCGCTGATATATCTGGGTTGCCTCTTAGACCGATTTCATCAGCCACTTCGCGCATGCCCATAATGGCATCCTCGATAAGCTCACCTAATTCAATGCCCAGCATTTCGGCTCCTTTTTCGATTACATCCCGGTTTACACCCGCCGCAAAGGATTTGTCCTTCCACTTCTTTTTGACGGATTTAGGTTTCATATCCATCACACTTTTACTCGGCCGTACAAGCGCCGTAGCGACTATCAGCCCGACAAGCTCATCGATTGTGTAAAGGACTTTTTCCGGCTCACTTTTCGGTTCAACATCGGTGCATATACCCCAGCCGTGTGACATAATTGCCCGGATATAATCATTCGGCCAGTTATGTGCTTTGAGAATCTCTTCAGTCTTGTGACAGTGTTGTTCTGGAAATTGCTCATAGTCCAGGTCGTGAACTAATCCGATAATACCCCATTTTTCCTCGTCCTCGCCTCGTTTGCGGGCCGAATAACGCATCACCGCCTCAACAGCAAGGGCGTGCTTAATCAAACCTTCGTTTTTGTTGTATTCTTTCAGTAGCGACAAGGCTTGCTCGCGCGTTGGTTTAACTTCTGCCATAACTTGCTCCTCAATACCACAATAACCAGCTTCTTTGGACTTGATAGCTATGAGTAGCTTAATCTAAAGCAAAAAGCACAAAATTACAATTTCTATTTTCCGTGTTCTGCATTCTGTCGGCAAGGTCCTCAGAGACGTTCTTGAGAAAGAGTTCATAAGGAAAAAGGTTGAAATATGTGACCTGAGTTCCGCGACGATTTTCATCACCGGCTATTTTAGTTTATATTGACTGTTCAATACAGGACATCCACATAAACCGGAAAATGGTCACTGTAGGTTGCTTCAAATTGCTTATGAGTTTCGCCAAAATACTCCGGGCGAATCACATAAGAAGAGGGCTTCCTCAGACTCGGTTTTAAAGATACGGTCACATAAATATGATCTATGTTTATACCTCTGAAGCAGGTGACATTTCCATTCTCTTTCGCAAGCAGACTCAGCCTGCGCTCTTGCTGCAATGACATATGAGGTGAGTCTGGCGGCTCTCCATTGAAATCCCCCAGCAGGATAATATCCCTGCTTTCTCCCTTTGTCCCCAAAAGTTCCTGAACCTTTGTGCGAAGCCAAACCCCCTCTTTTTTTCTGACAAGACTGTCCTGCCAGTGACAATGTACGCTAATAACTCGAAAAATTTTACCCCGTCGGCCAACCGGGCAAAACACTCCGCTCACCGGACTGCGAAAATCAACACCGGGATATTTTGCCTGGGTAGGTTCGCTCAGCCTTAGCAGCATCTCTGCCGATAATATTTCAACCTTGGCCGTATCGTACAGCAAGGCATTAGCACCCCATTTAGTCATACTCTCCTTTATTGCATCCGGCAGACTCTTCTCTGTAATGGGATGATATATCTCCCAGGAAGAGCCCATAGCTTTTTGAATTTTCTTGAGAACCGAAATATCAGCGATCTCCTGCAGAGCAATCACCGCGGCATTAAAACCTTTAATTCTATCTGCAATGGCTAAAATTTGTTCATCGGTACGTCGAACTTCACGAGCTTGGCCACCCAGAAATTCGATGTTCCACGTAACAATACGCAACGGTTTATCGCTCCGCCCTTGAATGATTCCAGGTTCTGCACAGCTTAAGATAAACAAAAACGCTAAAAGCAACAAAGACACACATTTACGCATAGTCTAATCTCCCATTTGCAAACTCATTGTTTTTTATGTCTTCCTCGATGTCAAAAATTTTTCTCAAAACACTCATAATTGTTCTCGGCTCGAAATAACTGGCAGGCAAGCGCAGATATACCGTCTTCGGCTCCAGTATTCTAACCTTTCCTGATATATTCTTAAACAAGAAAGCTGCTTTGCTTTTTGCATCTTTCTCAAACGAAAATACCAAATCCTGCCCTGAAGTGACAATACTTTTTATATCCTGCTTGCTTGCCGCAATTCGTAATTGGGCCAATTCCAGCAACAGTTTGACCTCATCCGGCGCAGGGCCATACACATCAGCTAATTCGCTTTCTATCTGTTTCAAATCCTCTATGGTCCGTGCAACAGCGATTTTTCGATAGACATCCATCCGGTGTCGGTCAATTGGTATGTAATTTTTCGGTATGTATGTAGCAAATCCTAAATCGACGACCGAGGTTGCTAAGGACTCTACAGGCTCATTCTTTAACTGTTTAACGGCATTTGCCAGAAGCTCGCAATACATCTGGTAGCCCACGGTCTGAATGTGCCCCGATTGCTCAGGCCCTAATATATTGCCTGCCCCACGAATCTCCAGGTCCCTAAGGGCGATTCTAAAACCAGCCCCCAGATGTGAGTATTCTTCGATTGCTTTCAGCCGCCTGACTGCTGTCGGTGTAATCGGCCGTGACATGGGCAGCAACATATATGCAAACGCCCGGTGTTTATACCTGCCCACTCTGCCACGAAGCTGGTGCATTTCAGCAAGGCCGAACCTGTCCGCATCGTTTATGAAAATCGTATTTGCATTTGGAATATCCAGCCCTGATTCGATAATGGTTGTGCACACGAGCACATCTGTTTCACCCAGGACAAAATCAATCATTGCTTTTTCAAGCTCACTTTTAGGCATTTGACCATGTGCAATAGCAACCTTTGCATCCTTGGCAAGTTTTTGTATCTCCCATGCTTTTTTCTCGATTGTCTTGACTCTATTGTGCAGGAAAAATACCTGTCCCTGGCGGTTCAACTCCCGGTAAATAGCCTTTCTAATAAGCTCTTTGTTATATGGTGTCACCATTGTCACTATGCTGCGTCTGTCCAATGGCGGTGTTGCCAGTGAGCTTATATCGCGCAGACCCAAAAGCGACATATGTAGCGTTCGGGGAATTGGCGTTGCGGTCATCGTAAGAATGTCAACATTGACACGCAGCTTCTTGAGCTTCTCTTTATGTTCGACCCCAAAGCGCTGCTCCTCGTCAATTATCAGCAGGCCCAGCTCTTTAAAACCAACATCGCCGCTTAAAAGTCGATGTGTGCCTATGAGTATATCAACTCTGCCTGTCTTTGTTCGGGCGATTATGTCACGTGCTTCTTTTAGCGTCTTAAAGCGATTCAAAACCTCGATGCAGATTGGAAAATCCGCAAAACGCTCAGTGAAGGTTCTGCCGTGCTGCACACACAATACCGTGGTTGGTACAAGCATGGCTACCTGCTTACCATTCTCTACCACCTTAAACGCCGCACGCATTGCAAGCTCAGTTTTACCGTAACCAACGTCACCGCATAAGAGTCTATCCATCGCCACAGCCTTTTGCATATCTGATTTGATTTGTTCTGCTGCCTTCGTCTGGTCCGGCGTCTCCTGATAGTAGAATGACTCCTCAAATTCAGCTTGCCAATTCGAGTCCTTCCCGGAAACAATACCCCCCATCGCCTGTCGATTTGCCTGAATTTCGAGCAATTCAGCAGCAAGGTCGCGAACAGAGCGTGCCACTTTTTCTTTTTGCCTCTGCCATCTTTTCGAGCCGACCTTGCTCAAGGCCGGGCGTTTCGGACTCGTTCCGATAAACTTTTGCACTAATGCAATATTGCAGACTGAAACCTGAATTTTAACTCCATCGGCATATCCAATTGTTAGATATTCCGACTTGCCTTTATTGTCTTGTAGGATTTTTATCCCTAAAAACTTACCGATGCCGTAGGATGCGTGTACAACATAGTCGCCTTCCTGCAGATCGCTGAGCGTATCTATCGGCGCCGTCGCACGCACCGGTCGCAGCCTTCTCCTTAGTGCGTATTGGCCAAACAGCTCGTGATGGCTTATTACAATCGTATTTAGCGAGCTTATGACAAAGCCTTGATGAATGAATCCCAACATCAGCTTAAAGTTTGCAGGGATTACCTGGTTAATCTCCTTCCCGTCTTGAGCCGGGTCGAAAGATATAATCTCGCCTACACGTTTTACCTCCGCTGCACTTTCGCAGTAAAGCAGCACCTTTTTGCCTTGCTTGGCCTGCTGCACTAATTCTTCTAAAGCTTCTTTATGTCCCGCCCAGATTGAAGTTGCCTTGTGCTCAAACCGCTGCACACTTTTAATATCTACTTTGAGGAAATCATCTCCTTCGACCCGGCTCAGGACGGGTTTTCCGGCTGTAGCAAATCTGGATATATGTAGTTGGGTAAATTTAGCCGCCGCGCTATAGATGTCCGACCAGTTGTAGAGGTGATTTGTATCTTCGAGCCGGTCTAAAAATACCTGTGCTACTTCTTCAATATCGCTCGGCTCTTCAAGAATTATTATGGTATCTTTCGGCAGGATATTTATGAAAAGCTCCCTTTGTTCTGCCGCTTTTCCACAGACAGCGGAGACGATATTGATACTTTTTAACTGTTGGCTCGAACGCTGGTTATCCAGATTGATTTGGCGGATACTCTCAATAGTATCACCGAAGAATTCGACACGCACAGCTTCCGCTGCCCGTCTTGTCTCATTTCTCTGGGAATCTGCGATCGACGAGTCACTATGAACGATGGAGGAAATTAGTGGTGCATAGATATCGACAATTCCGCCGCGACGGGCAAACTGGCCGGGCAGATCGACTTGTTCGGTCCGCTCAAAACTGTTATCCACCAGCCAGCCGCAAAGCCGCTCCGGCGATAGTTCCTTATTTATTTCCAGCCGAAGTAAGCTTTCGGTCAGAGCTTGCGGCTTTGGTATAGGCTGGCAAAGCGCCTGGACAGGTGCGGGGATAACAAGCAATTTTCCCTCGTTTTCAATTCGAGCAACGAGTTTTAGTCTCTCGATTCTGGTCTCGTCGGTAGCGTCCGCTATTTCTTCTTCGCCCTCCCATGCTGCCAGGGCTTGGACGTCTTTGCAGCCGAAAGTTTGCAGGTCGTCCGCAGCCTTGTCGGCATCCTCGATATGGGGACTGATATACAAAATCGGCCGATGAAGCTTCTCTGATATGTATGCAGCCAGCAGGCGCGCAAACGATCCCCACGTCCCCTCGACTCTCACCGCCCCTTTGTCTTTTATGGCCTCAAGTCGGGAGATTATCTTTGCTACCGTTTTATCCCGCCTAAGTTCCATTGGATGACCACCCAAATACATTTGGGGTTGCTTTTGAACCCCCCAATAAATTGGGGGCTAAATAAGAAAGTATTTAGCGGGATTCAAAATGCTCAAACTCCAAAACTTGTTCCAACGGCCTGAGCCGCTTTTATAAGGTAGTGGCTCTTAGGCACGGTCCTTATCCTGCCGGCGACCTTCGAAAGTGGGATGCTGGATAGTTTTCCGTCCTTCAGCACCACTAAGTGACCTTTGACACCTTTCATAAGAAGCTCGATAGCTGCATAGCCAAAGTTCGTAGCCAGAACTCTATCAAGAGGCGTAGGTGTCCCTCCGCGCTGTATGTGTCCGAGAACGACCTCTCTGCAATCAAGGCCTGTTCGCTCGTTTATTTTTGCCGCCAGTACGCTTGCCACGCCTCCCAGCCGAATCGGGTCGGGACTAAAGGGTAATTTTTTGGCAACGATCATTTTTCCGCCTCTTTCTTTGGCGCCTTCTGCTGCTACTATGATGCTGAATCTCCTTCCCCGTTTTGATCGGCTGAGCACAAAATTGCAGATTTTGTCTAAGCGATAGGGAATTTCAGGCAGAAGCAGACAATCCGAGCCGCTGGCTACGCCTGCGTGAAGGGCGATCCAGCCGGCGTATCTACCCATAACTTCGACAATCATAACGCGATGATGGGAGCTTGCAGTTGTATGGATTTTATCAATCGCCTCGGTGGCGGTGGTGACAGCGGTGTCAAAGCCAAAGGTTATATCTGTGCCGTAAAGGTCATTGTCAATCGTTTTGGGCAGGCCTATAACGTTGACGCCTTTTTTAGCAAAGCCGGCTGCTGAGGCCATCGTGCCGTCTCCGCCGATACAGATAAGCGCATCGATGCCGTGACTATTGAGCACTTCAATGCACTTATCTGAAACATCTCTCTTTGCCCCCGGCACAGGTCCGGGGGCTAATCGAGAAGATTTACTAACAATTACCGGATACTTAAACGGATTTGTCACATTAGACGAACCCAGAATTGTGCCGCCGACAGTTAAGATATTGCTCACATTGTCATACGTGAGCACGTCCATCCGGTCTTCGATCAGGCCCAGATAGCCGTCTTGTATGCCCCAGACCTCAAGGCCGAACTTTGTTATCGCGGTTTTGGTAACAGCTCTGATGACGGCATTTAGACCCGGACAGTCTCCACCTCCGGTCATTACCGCAATAGATTTGATGGTTTTTCTCTTCATCGCGTTTTATTTTTTTGTTATCAGCCCACCGATGAGATAACTTTCTTTGCAGCAGCGATAACATTTTCGACCGTAATACCGAACTTCTCGAAGCAGACCTTGCCGGGCGCGGATGCACCAAATGATGACATCCCGATAAAGAGGCCTTTGTCACCCAGCCACTTACTCCAGCCTAATTCGACGCCGGCCTCGATGCCGACTCTTGCGGTGACACTCGGCGGAATAACCGAGTCCTTGTATTTTTGATCTTGCTTTTCAAAAAGCTCCCAGCAGGGCATGCTGACCACCGAGGTTTTAATGCCTTCTTTTTCCAGTCCTTCAGCCGCACATAAAGCAATAGAAATTTCTGAGCCACTCGCTAAAAGAAGCACGTCCGGTTTACTCGTATCAACCAGCACATAAGCGCCCTTACTTAGATTTGCTGCAGAAGCGTACTTATCCTGGTCTAAGACCGGCAGTCCCTGGCGAGTTAGAAGCAGAGCCACTGGTCCATCTTTATACGTTAAAGCTAACTTCCATGTGGCAGCGGTCTCGTTTGCGTCGGCCGGGCGGAACACAAGTAAATTTGGCATCGCTCGAAGTGCTGCTAACTGCTCGACCGGCTGATGAGTCGGCCCATCTTCGCCGATGCCTATACTGTCATGAGTAAATACAAATATAGTCGGATATTTTGAAAGAGCTGCTACGCGAATCGCACCCCGCATATAGTCTGAGAAAACTAAGAATGTCCCCCCGTATGCCCTGGCAAGGCCGCTTACCGAGATTCCATTCATTATTGCCCCCATCGCGTGCTCTCTAATCCCGTAGCGGAGATACCTGCCGTCTCTCGCATATTTCTGGAAATCTTTTGCATCTGACCATCGCGTATTATTTGAAGGTGTCAAGTCAGCCGAGCCGCCTAAAACTTGCGGCAGTTTCGGCATCAATACCTCTAAAACTTTTCCGGAGGCTTTGCGTGTTGCAACAGAGCTGCCCGCTTCAAACTTCGGCAAAATTGCATCAAGGTCAACAGGCAGTTTACCAGCCGCGGCGTCACGGAACTGCTTAGCTAAATCGGGGAATTTTTTAGCGTATTCGGCGAATAATTTGTCCCACGCCGCTTCTGCTTTCTTGCCTTTCTCAAGGGCTTTTCCTATATGGGACTTGACTTCTTCAGGGACATGGAAGCTTTTTTCGGTATCCCAGCCAAAATTCTTTTTCATTAGTTTGATTTCATCTTCGCCCAGTGGTGCACCATGTGCTTCAGCAGTATCCTGCATATTTGGGCTGCCGTATGCGATATGCGTATGGAGCTTTATAATCGATGGCCGAGCCTTTTTGGTCTTTGCATTTTCCAGGGCCTTTTCAAAAGCAGCCATATCGTTGCCATCACCGGCGACCTCCTGCACATTCCAGCCGTAGGCTTCGTAACGTTTGGCCCTGTCTTCCGTAAATGCAAGGTCGGTACTCCCGTCGATGCTGATGCGATTGTCGTCATAAACGACTATTAGATTATCCAGGCCCAGATGTCCGGCCAATGAGCTTGCCTCCGAGGCGACACCTTCCTGCAAGTCGCCGTCGCTGGCTATTACATATATTTTGTAGTCTATGATGCCAAAACCATCTCGATTAAAATAATTAGCCAGATATTTTTGTGCTATAGCCATCCCAACGGCATTGGAAATCCCCTGGCCCAGAGGCCCGGTTGTCACCTCTACTCCGCAGTCCAGGTTGTATTCCGGATGGCCGGGCGTCTTGCTGCCCCATTGCCGAAAGTTCTTTAGGTCGTCTAAGCTAATCTCATAACCGGTCAAATGCAGCATTGTATATAGTAGTGCGCTACCGTGGCCCGCTGAAAGAACAAAGCGGTCTCGATTATGCCATCTCGGATTAGCCGGGTTGTATTTCATATATTTAGTCCAGAGTATATACGCCGCCGGCGCCATACCCATCGGCATACCCGGATGGCCTGAGTTTGCCTTTTCTACAGCCTCAGCGGATAAAAGTCGGATCGTTTGAATACAAAGCTCATCAAGCTCAGATAGACCAGGGTTCTTTACAGATACTTTCATTGCTTACTTCCTATACATAAGATACAAGACTCACGTCACAAAACGAATGGCATAAGATAGCAATCACTGCTCATTTACGCAAGTTTTTTGTCTATCCGATGCCAGAAAGCAAGTTTGCATTCCCGAGATAATATCGGATTTTCTTGACGCTGCGCCGAGGTTACCTATAATCAACAAAAAAGATACGCAATTTTGCATCGCTTATTTTTTGTAAAGGGCCTCGTATGGAACGGATAACTGACTTGGCGGATGATTATGGGCTGAGATTCAAATTTCCTGAGAATTGGCTCCTGTGGCTGAAATTGGGAGTTCCGATTTTGCTGATCCTGTGGCTTTTGTCAGGGATATATATCGTAAGACCTGATGAGCAGGGGGTGGTACGCCGATTCGGCAAGGCTGTAAGAATAACTGAGCCGGGTCCGCATTACCGGCTGCCCCGGCCGATAGAGATGGTCGATAAGGTAAAGGTAAAGCAGGTAAGGCGGATTGAGATTGGCTTTAGGACTTATAGGCCCGGATCGCCTGCACAGTATAGCTTTATGCCAGAAGAATCGTTGATGCTTACGGGTGATGAGCAGATAATCGATGCGCAGGTAATAGTGCAGTATCAGGTAAACGACCCTGAGAAGTTTTTGTTCAATGTTCGCGGGTTGGAAGCAAAACGTGGCGCGCTTATGGACGCCGCTGAGGTGGCTCTGAGGCAGGTGGTAGGTAAGAGGCCGATTGATGATGTCCTGATAACTGAGAAGCTGCAGATCGAGATTGATATCCGCGAGCTTTTGCAGCGAATAATAGACAGGTATGACAGCGGCGTAACGGTAAAGGAAGTGAAGCTGCAAACGGTTCGGCCTCCGGAAGAGGTGGCCGCGGCGTTTAGTGACGTCGTAAGTGCGAAGGAAGATAAAGACCGATTAGTCAAGGAAGCTCAAGGTTATCGTGAGGATTTGCTACCCAAGGCCAGGGGGCAGGCCGCGAGCATAATCAGAAAAGCAGAGGGGTATAAGGCCGAGCGGACAAAACGCGCTCAGGGTGACGTTGACAAATTCCTGGCGATTTTAAAGGAGTATGAAAAAGCAAAGGACGTAACCCGCAAGAGGCTGTATTTGGAGACTATGGAGCGGATTCTGCCTGGTATCCGCAAATTCGTGATCGACCCCGAGGTAGGTGGAAACATGTTGCAGTTTTTGCCTCTTGAAAAAGGAGGTGAAAAATGAATCACAAGATTATTATTGCAATTGTCTTGCTTATCGTAATTGTCATTGTCCTGGCCAGTGCGATGTTTACGCTGGACGAAAAGGAGCAGGCGATTATTACGCAACTGGGTAAATACGTAAGAACCGTCACCGAGCCGGGTTTAAACTTTAAGGTTCCTTTCCTTCAAAGTGTGCACAAGTTCGAAGACAGGATTCTGGAATATGACGCGGCGGCGGCAAAGATTATTACCAGTGACAAGAAACACCTTCTTATTGACAATTACGCCCGGTGGAAAATAGTAGATCCGCTGAAACTTTATCAAACGGTGCGGAACGAATTCGGGGCGAATTCGAGGTTGGATGATATAGTCTTTTCGGAGATACGTGAGGAGCTTGCGCGACATACGCTGACGGAAGTAGTTTCGGTCAACCGCCAGCAGATAATGGACAAAGTGGCCGAGCAGTGCGACCAAAAAGCTCGCGACTACGGAATCCAGGTTATAGATGTGCGAATAAAGCGGGCTGACCTGCCGGCTGAGGTTGCCCATTCGGTCTATAACCGTATGAAGGCAGAAAGAGAGAGAATCGCCAAGAAATATCGCTCTGAAGGTGACGAAGAGGCGGTAAAGATTAAAGCCACTACTGATAAGGAAAAGACAATCCTGCTTGCGGAAAGTTACAGGCAGGCTGAGAAATTAAAAGGTGAAGGCGACGCGGAAGCTATCAAGATATATGCTCAGGCCTTTGAAAAGGACCCTGAGTTTTATTCATTTGTCCGCACTTTGGAAGCTTATGAGAGGTCACTTGGCGAGGGCACAACCATTGTTCTGCCCAGCGATTCGGAGCTTTTCCAGTATTTAAGCCCGAAGACCCGCTGACCCCTCGCTCTTGTCTTCGCCTGCCTCTGCGTCTCCCGACGCAAGTCGGGGCAGTGGGACAAGAAGACGCGGGGGGAGACGCAGGGGCAAGCAAAAAAATGGATTTTTGAGCTTGCTGAGAATGACCCCTTGGCAGCCTGAAAATTCTACGAACTACCGTTAAAATGGTCTAACTCGGGTGTTAAAAGTATAGATATGGGATTAGAGCAGAGAGATTTAAGTATGATGCTGGAAACCGCCATTGTGGCAGGTCGGCTGGCCGGTCAACGAGCAATGGAAGAAATTAATTTCACTAAAGCCTCAGAAAAGAATGCCACCGAGTTAGTAACCGAGGCCGATACCAGATGTCAAAAGATAATCATCGATCGTATCAAAGAAACTTATCCCGACCACGGTTTTATTGCTGAGGAAGGTGAGCAGGGCGGAATATTCAAGCAGCCGCCCCGCGGAGCCGAAGCTATTTGGTGGGTTATAGACCCCATAGACGGAACCAACAACTTTGCGCACCAAATGCTATTATTTACCATAAGCATAGCTGCCATGCACGAGGGCGAACCGGTAGTGGGAGTAATTTTTGAGCCTGCTACCGATTCGATGTTTACTGCTGTCAAGGGCCGTGAGGCACAGCTAAATGGCAGGCGAATATTCGCAAGTGAGGATGGGATGGACCAATACTCAAGCATCGGCTTGGATAGCCATTTCGAGTGTGATAACGGCCTGCCGGGCTGGGCCTGCGAGATTATTAAGCGGACAAGATTCCGTAATCTGGGTACGACAGCCCTTCAAATAGCATACGTTGCCAAAGGCGGCCTTATAGCTACAATTGTTAATACTCCAAAGCTATGGGACATCGCAGCGGGGGCTGTAATTGCCGAAGCAGCCGAAGCTGTGGTCAGCAATTGGCACGGCGAAAGAATCTTTCCTGTTGACCTGGACAGCTATGAGGGCGCCAAGTTTCAGACCGTAGTGGCTAATAAAAAAGTACACCCGCAAATTTTGGAAATTCTAACCTCTTAACCACCGCATAATACGCAAATGATATAGTCATGCTAAACCACGGAGAATGAATCCATGCCGCAAGGCATCTTAACGATTTATATACTAAAAAGTTAAACTATTTTTCAGGACTCTGTGTTTGACCTTCAGTTTCATTTGGAAGTTTTTTAAGTTTTGTTTTTCTCCGCAAGGTATTTGTTTATTGCTGCGGCTGCGATTCGGCCCTGACCCATAGCTAAGATTACAGTGGCAGCGCCGAGAACGATGTCTCCGCCGGCATAAATACCTTCCATCGATGTCTTGCAGTTTTCATCAACGACAATATTGCCCCACTTATTAAACTCCAGCCCGGGTGTTGTCTGACGTATCAGTGGATTTGCAAGATTGCCGATAGCTATGATTACGGTATCGAGATCAATCCTAAATTCCGAACTATTGATGGGTATGGGCCTTCGTCTGCCTGATTCGTCCGGTTCACCAAGACGGTACTTTAGACATTCTATAGCAGTGACGTGGCTGTTTTCGTCGCCGATGATGCGTTTTGGACTTTGCAATATGTGAAATTCTACACCCTCTTGCTTTGCGTGATGGACCTCTTCGATTCTGGCAGGCATTTCCTTTTCAGTTCTTCGATAGACTAGATATACCTTTTCAGCACCGAGTCTAACAGCCGTTCTGGCCGAGTCCATAGCTACGTTGCCGCCACCGATGACAGCCACCTTTTTTGAGACTGCAATAGGAGTGTCGGCACCTTTGCCGAAGTCATAGGCTTTCATAAGATTGGCGCGCGTGAGATATTCGTTTGCGCTATATACGCCTACAAGTGATTCGCCCTCGATACCCATGAAGCTCGGCAGACCTGCCCCGACGCCGATATAGACCGCATCAAACCCGTCTTCCGTCATCAATTGGTCAATGGTTCTGGTTCTGCCCACAATGAAGTTACAGATTATTTTGACGCCCATTTTGGTGAGCGTGTCGATTTCCTTTTGGACGATGGCTTTAGGGAGCCTAAATTCCGGGATTCCATAGACCATCACGCCACCCGGCTTATGGAAGGCCTCGAATATAGTGACATCATGGCCTGCTCTTCTGGTGTCAGCAGCCGCTACAATACCGCCGGGGCCCGAGCCTATTACAGCAATTTTCGTTCCAGTCTCAGGGGCAATGGCGGGGACGCTATCATTTTCCTGGCCGAAATCGGCAACAAACCTTTCGAGTCGGCCTATGGAAACGGCTTTAGTGGGATCCTTAAATTTTCGACCGACTGTACAGGTTAGCTGGCATTGTGCTTCCTGGGGACACACCCGGCCACAAACCGCGGGCAATAATGAGTTCTCTTTAACAACGTCCAAAGCATTTTTATAGTCACCATTAGCAATAGCAGATACAAAATCCTTTATTCTTATTTGCACAGGACAACCCTTAACACAGGGTGCGTTTTTGCACTGAAGACAGCGCATAGCTTCCAGCCGAGCCTGCGTTTCGGTATAGCCCAGTGCCACTTCATTGACATTGTGTGCTCGCTCGTTTGGGTCCTGCTCGGGCATCGGCTGAGACGGGATGTCGTATCTGTCGGCTGGCTTAAGCTGACCTGCCTTGTGTTTTTCCAAGAGTTGTTGTAATAATTTTTGTTTATCCTGTTCAATCATGAATATAATCAAAATGCTTTGTTTAAAAGAATGTATGTCATTTCGACCGAAGTCCCCAGGGGACGAAGTGGAGAAATCTACTAATAGCGGATTTCTCGGCTCACCTTCGGTTCGCTCTCCACAGGACACCTATCGGTGGAAATGACAAGATAAACTGTTTTTCACAAAGCATAATCAATAATCATTTTATTTATCCAAACCTATTTCACATCGGTGCTTTGCATATTGTACGCGGGCTTTTTTTTCCTGGTTTTTATAGGCATTTAGTCTCTTGATCATCAGGTCAAAGTTAACTTTATGGCCGTCAAACTCCGGACCATCCACGCAAACAAACTTTGGCTTTCCGTCAATCTCGACACGGCAGCCGCCACACATCCCAGTTCCGTCAACCATAATTGTATTGAGTGAGACCTGCGTGGGGATACCAAACTGCTTTGTTACTTCGCAACAGAATTTCATCATTATAGCAGGACCAATTACAAAAGCCTGGTTTGGCTTAGGACTGCGTCCACAAACTTCCTTTAACGGCTCTGTGACCAGGGCTTTGCGGCCGTATGAGCCGTCATCCGTTGTAACTATCAGCTCATCACTTATCCGGGCAAACTCATCCTCGAGGATCAGCAGGTCTTTTGTTCTGGCACCAATAATGCTGATGATTTTGTTGCCAGCTTCTTTCAAAGCCTTGGCAATAGGCAGCAGGGGGGCATTACCGATACCGCCGCCGACACAGACGACAGTACCAAAGTTTTCGATATGAGTGGGATTGCCCAACGGCCCGGAGACGTTGGCTATTTCGCTGCCTTGCTGCAAATCAGCTAACTCGGCGGTTGTCTTGCCGACACGCTGCCAAATCAGACTGATAGTGCCCTTTTGGGGGTCAGCATCGGCAATGGTCAGTGGTATCCGCTCGCTGTATTCATTATTGATACTGATAATAACAAACTGACCCGGCTTTCTGGCCTGTGATATGAGGGAAGCTTCAATCTCAGCAGTGAAAACGTCCTCTGAGAGCTGTTTCTTAGCCAAAATTTTATGCGGCATTGCTTATCTACAGTCTAACCACAAAGATAGTTGTGTATTTTAGAGCAATTCATCTATTGCGGCGATGAGTTCTTTTTTGCTGGTCAGACCGACCCATTTCTTTTGAATTTGTCCATTTTTGAATAAAAGGGTGGTTGGTATCGCATTTATGCCGAACTCTATTGCACTGTCACGAGCATTATCAGTATTGAGCTTGCAGATTTTGGCCTTGCCTGCATATTTATCTGCAATTTCCCCTATAATAGGAGCCATCATTATGCAAGGCCCACACCATATTGCCCAGAAATCGACCAGCACTGGCACGTCAGAGTTGTGCACAACCTCATCAAAGGTAGCATCCGTTAGCTCAATTGCATTACCAGCCATTAGCTCATCTTTACTATTAGTCTACCTTACATGGTTCAGTAAGGTGAAGTTTAGCCCGCGCAAGAAAACGCAAATCATTATTGCTTATGAGGCGGTGGTTTGTCAAATGCTAATTTGTTGCTTGCTGCTTGTTTTCTACGGTAGATTCTATGTTTTTGCTCACCTGCTTATCAAGCGAAGTTACCGGCTTGTTTTTTGATGATAATTCAGCGATATGAATAGGGGGTTGTTGTCGCTGCTCGATTCCGGCAGCAGTATCGCTGACGGCCCCGCCAATGGCAATGACGGCTCTTTCGACGGCCTGTTCAGCCGGCTCATCGGTCAATGCGCGTAGGTATAGATGTGTCGAAGATCCGCCTTTGGCGGACTCTGCCCAGACTAATTTTTCTCTAATTAGCTCCAAAAGAGCCAAAAACAATCCGATCATCACGACTCGGCTGCGTTTGGATTCGAAAATACGTTCAAAAGTCATTGAACCTTCTGTCTGCAAGCGGTGCAAAACTTCTATTTGATACAAATCAATAGGTGTATCATCCTTAATGTGACGTATGTCTCGACCGGCTCCGGTAGCCCTGCATATAGCGTCAAAGGCTTCGAGCAGGTCCCAGACGCTCACCTGTTCTATATCAAGCTGGGGCTCAGCCTCGGGTTTTAATAGTTCAATAACGGCGTCAGGACGCGAAAAACGCTGTCTATGTTCATCAGCAGCGGCATTGAGCAAATTAGCAGCATCTTTGAATTTTTTGTATTCGAGAAGCTGGCGAATAAGCTCTGCACCTGGATCGGCCAAATCATCATCCGCAAGCTGCTCAGGTGATGCTTTGGGCAGGAGCATTGCCGATTTTATCTCCATCAGTGTCGCAGCCATTACCAAAAAGTCACCAGCCAAATCAATGTTAAGGCTTTTGAGCATTTCGATATAGCTGAGGTACTGGTCGGTTATTTTTGCGATGGGGATATCGTATATATCCACCTCTTCTTTGCGGACTAAGTATAAAAGTAAGTCCAAAGGACCTGCAAATATTTCAAGATTTACGCGATAATCGGCCAATTGCCGCTCCTGACCCGTTAGAAGTGATTTTGTTCTACGGGTGGCTCAGAATTATTATTGTTTTCTTCTAACGGTTCTTGTTTTTTGTGAGATTCCAGAATTTGCTTTGCCTGCTCGGCTTGGTTTTGACGCACCTGTAGTTCCGGCCCTTCCACCGCAGGTATCGGATATATATTCGAGGCATTCTGGCCAGTTGCAACAGCTTCTATTCCATAATCTGCGAGCAACTGCCGAGCCATCTCGGCTTCAATATAATTTTCATACTGAGCAATTGTAACAAGTTTATCAGCCATGATTAAGCTCCCAACCCCACCGCTTTTCGGGCCTGATCGAGCGTTTCTGCAGCTATAGCTTTCGCTCGCTCAGCTCCTTTGACCAGCACTTCTTTGACATAATCAATATTTTTTTCAAGCTCCTCTCGTTTTTGCCGGTAAGGCTTGAAATAATCTATAATCAGCTCAGCCAGGCGTTTTTTAGCCTCGGCATAGCCGGTGCCACCACTGCGGTACTTATTTTCCCACTCGGCCAACTCATCAGATGAGGCAACAAGCTTCAGAAACGCAAAGACATTGCATTTGTTGGAGTCTTTCGACTCTTCAACCGGCGTAGAGTCGGTGACAATTCGCATTACTTTCTTTCTGATGCCGGCTTCCGGCTCGAACATCTCAATGGTATTGCTGTAGCTTTTACTCATTTTTCGTCCATCGGTGCCGGGGACAACAGCTACGGACTCGATGATATGTTCAGACGGCACGGTGAAGATTTCGCCGTAACTATTGTTGAAACGTATAGCAATGTCGCGAGTGACCTCAATATGCTGTTTCTGGTCGGCGCCTACGGGAACCAGGTCGGATTTGTAAATAAGGATGTCAGCAGCCTGAAGGACAGGGTAGGCGAACAAACCGTGATTTGGGCTGAAGCCCTGAGCAACTTTTTCTTTGAAGCTGACGCACCGCTGCAAAAGGCCCATAGGCGTTACGCAGGAGAGCAGCCAGGTCAATTCCGTTACCTGCGGCACGTCGGACTGTCGCCAGAAAACGGTTTTTTTTGTATCGAGGCCTAATGCAATATAATCCATCGCTACATCAAGCGTGTATTGAGCAATGTCAGCCGGCGAAGGGTTGCTGGTAAGGGCGTGATAATCGGCAATGAAATAAAAGCATTCGTTGTCAGCCTGGAGCTGCAGGTGCTGGCGGATGGCACCGAAAAAGTTGCCTATATGAAGCCGTCCCGACGGCTGTATGCCTGAAAGAACTCTCAAATTAAACTCCGACACAAAAGGCGAAAACTTAAAAGAAAAACGTAAAACTATTTGCATGAAAATAACGACGAGAACGGCAAATGTCAAGCACTTTGTACCAATGAAGTCAAATGCGGATTTGCCATATTACCAGTGATTGTTGTTGACTTTTTTCCGGTTGAGTATTTTTCTGTTGGAGAACGTTAAACAAAATTATGTTAGATAAGCTATTGGATCAGTACTATGACATGTAAATGGATAGAGATTTGCCCGCTTAGACGATTGGAAAAAGGCCGTATAATCGATTTACGATGGCGAAAGGATTATTGCGAATCTGAACAACATTGGAAAGAATGCAAAAGATATCAAATGGAAGAAAAGGCGATACCCCATGGCGATTCTATGATGCCGGATGGTAGTTTCGTAGATTTGGAAAAGAATTGATTCGATAAAATAAGATATTCTCCAACAAATCGCTGCGCTGTATGAATTGCTGTCGTCTTGCCGCGTTGTTGTACAGCATCAAATATTTTCATCGATGCTTATACCACGTGTTATCAGCGATTACGTTTATTTTCTATGGCTGCCATAGAAATATAGTATCTTGTTATGGCCGCAAGTCCCCGCTTGGCCACCGCAGCACAAAGACATTTATCAGCCCAGCCCGTATTCGCGGCAGACTGTTACTGTCCGGATGGGACCATTGAGGCTCATGCTCAGCCAAACTGAGCGAGAAAGTCTCTGCGAAGTAGGTAACTACATCGCCCCCCCAATCTTTCGGTGCTTTTCTTGCTAATTTACGCTCTGCCAAGGGACTTCATATATTTTTTTGATTTGCGTAGTCCCATTCTGGATGCTTTCTTTTTTACTGCTTCGGTTGGGCGTCCGAGCTTGGCAGCTATTTTAGCGGTAGGATTATTCGCGAAGAGTTTTTTAAGCAGGTTCACTTCTTTGGTTGACCAAAGTCCTTTCGCTGCCTTTTTCGTTTTTGTGGCCTTTTTCCTCTTTGCCATTTTATTCTTCCTTTCATTAAATGGTACAGTGATAAAGCTGGTCCTGTAACCTGATAATGTCACTACTCGGTATAATTTATGGATGTATTTTTAGAGTGTCAAGAATTTTTGGGAAATTAAATTGAAAAAGATGTTACCTTGCCGATACGACCATCCCCAAGCCTTGTGGTGAGGGCTTCGACTGAGTTCAGCCGAATGTCCTTGTCGAATCCATTGGACCCTGCTTCGCGGGTGTCCCGCGCTTGAGGCTGCCACACATTTTTCAGTTTCATTGATGGCAGCCTCAATCCGGCTTTAGACGGATTGGGGATGGCTTTACCCCTGGCTAAACATGTACTTCACGTAGGCTCTGGAAGCTCAAGAATAACAATTAAGGGCAAATGCCATTGACAACAAAGCACATCTGCTGTACAAGACACCTCCGAACAGAAGACAGGAGGCAGAAAACAGGAACTTGTCTCCGCGTAGGCGGGGAGCCGAAGACCCGCCTTTGGCGGGCTTATTTGACTTCTGATCCCTTGAAAATAGTAAGTAAAAGGAGACGAATAGTGCCTAAGCGTAAGGATATCAATACAGTAATGATTATAGGTTCAGGGCCGATTGTGATCGGACAAGCCTGTGAATTTGATTATTCCGGCACACAGGCGTGTAAGGCCCTTCGAAAATTAGGCTACAAAATCGTACTTGTCAATTCAAACCCTGCAACCATCATGACCGACCCAGGGATGGCTGATGTAACGTATATTGAGTCGCTCAATGTCAAAACCATGGAAAAGATTATTGAAAAAGAACGGCCGGATGCACTACTGCCAAATCTCGGCGGTCAAACAGGCCTTAATCTCTCCGCGGAGTTATCGCGCAGAGGTATCCTTGACAAATACGGTGTCCAAATTATCGGCGTTAAGGCCGACGCCATCGAGAGGGGCGAAGACCGTCAGGCATTCAAGGATACTATGAATCAACTAAAGATAGAGATGCCGAGAAGTCAAATTGCAAACAGTCTTGAGGAAGCTGAGAAAATACTTGAGAAAATTGGCCTACCCTGCGTTATACGTCCTGCTTATACCTTAGGTGGAACGGGTGGCGGGCTCGTTTACAACCTTGAGGAATTTCGTACCATCGTCAGCAGAGGCCTGTCTTTTAGCCTTGTGGAACAAGTGCTTATCGAGGAGTCTGTACTCGGCTGGGAAGAGCTGGAGCTTGAAGTGGTGCGTGATGCCAAGAACCAGAAAATCACCGTATGCTTTATAGAAAATGTCGATGCCATGGGTATTCACACAGGTGATTCCTATTGTACCGCCCCTATGTTAACCATAGACCCGAAGCTACAGGCACGTCTGCAGAAGTATTCATACGATATTGTAGAGGCTATCGGCGTCATTGGAGGAACCAATATTCAGTTTGCCCATGATCCTAAGACTGGCAGGGTCGTAGTCATCGAGATTAATCCAAGAACGTCGCGTTCATCTGCGCTCGCTTCAAAAGCAACCGGCTTTCCCATCGCATTGGTTTCATCCATGCTTGCAGGAGGCCTGACTATGGACGAGATTCCATACTGGCGTGACGGCACACTTGAAAAATACACCCCATCCGGCGACTATGTGGTGGTAAAGTTCGCCCGCTGGGCTTTTGAAAAATTTAGGGGTATTCAAGATAAGCTCGGCACACAAATGCGTGCGGTCGGAGAGGTGATGAGCATCGGAAAAACCTACAAAGAGGCCTTTCAAAAATCCATTCGCTCATTAGAGATTGGCCGGTACGGCCTGGGCTTTGCCAAGGATTTCAACAAAAAAACCTTAGATGAGCTTTTAGAGCTTTTAACAGAACCAACAAGTGAACGTCAATTTATTATGTACGAAGCGCTGCGCAAGGGTGCGGATGTCAATACACTCTACGAGAGGACATATATTAAGCCCTATTTTTTAGAGCAGATGAAAGAGCTTGTGCAGCTCGAGGAAAAAATCTTAAAGTACACCCGCTGCCACCCCGCTCTTGTCTCCGACAAGAAGACGCGGGGGCAGACGCAGGGGCAAGAAGGTAAAAGGCTTCCGGACGACCTTCTTATTCAGGCAAAAAAGGATGGATTTGCAGATAAATATCTAAGCAAATTACTGGGTATTCCGGAAAAAGAAGTACGCCAAAGGCGGATTGCCCTTAATGTTGTAGAGGCCTGGGATGCTGTGCCGGTAAGCGGCGTTGAAAATGCCGCCTATTATTACTCTACCTATAATGCACCGGATAAGGTTAAGGTCAGTGATAAGCCCAAGGTAATGGTATTGGGCGGTGGGCCCAATCGTATCGGCCAGGGTATTGAGTTTGACTATTGTTGCGTACATGCAGCATTTGCACTTCGCGAACTTGGTTATGAAACCATTATGGTCAACTGCAATCCGGAGACTGTCTCCACCGACTATGACACCTCAGACAAATTGTATTTTGAACCACTTACTGCCGAAGACGTATTGAGTATTTACAACAAGGAAAAACCCAAAGGCGTTATCGTCCAATTCGGCGGTCAGACGCCTCTTAACATTGCCTCAGAACTGGAAGAGGCTGGAGTAAAAATCCTCGGCACTTCGCCGGAGAAGATAGACCTTGCTGAGGATAGAGACAGATTTCGCAAGTTAATGAAGAAACTTGGTATTCCGCAGCCCGAATCCGGCATGGCCAGCACATTAGATGAGGCGCTTAAAATCGCAAAGAAAATCGGCTATCCGTTAATGGTCAGACCCTCCTATGTGCTTGGCGGCAGAGCTATGGAGGTAGTACATGATGAGGAGATGCTAAAGTTTTATGTGGCTCAAGCCACGGATGTTTCGCCGGAAAGACCCATTTTAATTGATAAATTTCTCCAGAACGCTATCGAGGTCGAGGCTGATGCCATTGCCGACGGCACAGACGCATTTGTACCTGCAATTATGGAGCATATTGAGCTTGCAGGTATCCATTCGGGCGACTCGGCATGTGTGCTTCCGCCTGTCAGTATCCCTGAGAAGCACCTAAAAACAATATATGAATATAATCGCAAAATTGCTATCGAGTTTAACGTCGTAGGACTGATGAACATCCAATATGCAATTACTAATGATGTTGTCTATATTCTTGAGGCAAATCCCCGGGCCTCAAGAACCGTTCCTCTTGTCTCTAAGGTTTGCGGTATCTCAATGGTGCGGATTGCCACGCAGCTTATGCTTGGTAAGCGTCTTGCAGATATGGAGCTAAAGAAGCTAAATATACCCCATTTTGGTGTAAAAGAAGCTGTATTTCCTTTTAATATGTTTCCGGAGGTAGATCCTTTATTAGGCCCTGAGATGCGCTCAACCGGTGAAGTCCTCGGTATGGCGGATTCATTCGGCCTTGCTTTTTACAAGGCTCAGGAAGCAACGCAATTGCCGTTACCTTCAAGCGGTACTGTTCTGATTACTATATCGGATAAGGATAAATCTGCTGTGCTTGTTGCAGCTCAGCAGTTCCAGAAACTCGGCTTTAAGATTAAGGCTACGGAAAGAACACATTTATTTTTATCTAAAAACGGCGTGGAATCAGAAATGATTCTAAAGATGCACGAGGGTCGGCCAAATATTGTTGATAGTATCAAAAATAGAGAAATACAGCTTATTATCAATACGCCCACTGGCAAGCAGAGTAAATATGATGATTCTTACATTCGCAAATCAGCTATTCAATACAAGATACCTTATATTACGACTGCTTCTGCAGCCGCTGCGGCTGCAAAGGGAATAGAAGCCTTTAGAAAAAAGCAGGGCGAAGTTAAATCACTGCAAGAATATCACGCAGATATAAAATAAAAAGAAGACAGAAAACAGAAGACAGAATATCGATAAACACAAACAGAGCCATGACCGTAAGGGAGTGGTAACTAAGTTACAGAAGACGGAATGCTGAATTCTGATCCCTGATTCCTGACCCCTGAATTCTGTATGCCGAAAGATAAATCAATAAAGAAAATATTAATCATCGGCTCCGGGCCGATTGTGATTGGCCAAGCATGTGAATTTGATTATTCCGGCGCACAGGCCTGCAAGGTATTAAGAGCACAAGGCTACAAGGTAATCCTCGTAAATAGCAACCCTGCCACCATAATGACAGACCCTGAGCTGGCTCACCGAACGTATATTGAGCCGATTACGCCAGAGATAGTTGAGAAGATAATTCGCAAGGAACGTCCCGATAGTCTCTTGCCGACGCTCGGAGGACAGACGGGCTTAAATACCGCGGTGGAACTGGCTGAAAAAGGAGTATTAAAAAAGTATAACGTCAGGCTTTTAGGGGCTAATCTTCGCTCAATCAAAAAGGCGGAAGAAAGAGACCGATTCAAAAAAACTATATTAGATGCGGGATTGGAAGTACCCAAAAGCGGATATGCCCACTCCATTGAGGAGGCACAAAGAATAGTTGAGGATATTGGGCTGCCGGCTATTCTCCGTCCTTCATATACGTTAGGCGGCACGGGCGGAAACGTCGCTTATAATCTGGCTGAGTTTAAAGAGTACGTAAAGTGGGGACTTAGTATTTCTCCGGTGGGTCAGATACTTATCGAAGAATCCGTCATAGGCTGGAAAGAATTTGAGCTTGAGGTGATGCGGGACAAAAAGAACAACGTGGTCATCGTCTGCTCTATTGAAAACCTCGACCCGATGGGTATTCATACAGGCGATAGTATCACGGTAGCTCCAGCCCAGACCCTTACCGATAAAGAATATCAGATAATGCGTGATGCAGCGATTAAGATTATCCGGGCTATCGGCGTAGAAACCGGCGGCTCCAACATTCAGTTCGCCGTTAATCCCGAAAATGGGAAGCTCTACGTGATTGAGATGAATCCGAGAGTTTCACGCAGCAGCGCGCTGGCTTCCAAGGCTACAGGCTTTCCTATCGCCAAGATTGCTTCGCTTCTTGCTGTAGGTTTCACACTCGACGAGATTCCCAACGATATAACAAAGAAGACGCCGGCTTGTTTTGAGCCGACCATCGACTACTGCGTCGTCAAATGGCCTCGTTTTACGTTTGAAAAATTTCCGGGAACTTCGCCGCTTCTCACGGTTCAGATGAAATCGGTCGGCGAGGCAATGGCCATCGGAAGGACATTCAAAGAGGCGCTACAAAAGGCCATAAGGTCACTGGAAATCGACCGGTACTCGCTCGACGGCAAATATATTCAGCAGAAGACAGGAGACAGAAGGCAGAAGGCAGAAGCCTGCCCTGAGCGAGGCCGAAGGGGCAGAAGTTCTGACGTGCCTACCATAGATGGACTGACACCTGCTCTTTTGACGCATCGGCTAAAGGCAAAGCTAAGAACGAATTGTTGGGATAAAATCTGGTACGTAGCTGAGGCTATTAGAAGAAAACTGTCGATAAATGAAATCTTCAATTTGAGCAAGATTGATCCGTGGTTTCTAAATAACATAAAAGACATCGTTCAACTTGAAGAGAAAATAAAGAAGACAGAAGACAGAAGACAGAAGCCTGCCCTGCATGTCCCGAGCAAAGTCGAGGGGAGCGAAGCCGAAGGGACAGAAGTTCTGTCGTCTGATTTGCTAAAAACGGCGAAGGAATACGGCTTTAGTGACAGGTATCTGGCATCTTTATTGAAAGTAAAAGAGCTGGACTTACGCAAATACCGCCAGCGGCTGGGGATAAATGCGGTTTATAAAACCGTCGATACCTGCGGCGCCGAGTTTGAAGCGACTACGCCGTATTTGTATTCGACTTTTGAAAAGAATTGTGAGGCAAATCCGAGCAGTAGGAAAAAGGTTGTTATCTTAGGTGGCGGACCCAACCGTATAGGCCAGGGAATCGAATTCGATTACTGCTGTGTTCACGCTGCTTTTGCGCTGCGCCAGATCGGCATCGAATCAATAATGGTCAACTGCAATCCTGAAACGGTGAGCACTGATTACGATACCTCTGATAGACTTTATTTTGAGCCGCTTACGTTTGAAGATGTAATGTCTATTGTTGAAAAAGAAAACCCGGACGGTGTGATTGTACAATTCGGCGGCCAAACGCCGTTGAAATTAGCTGTCCCGCTTGAAAAAGCAGGAGTGAAGATAATCGGCACTTCACCCGACAGCATCGACCACGCCGAGGACCGCAGGCGATTTAATATACTTGTTGAAAAGCTGGAACTTTATCAGCCTGCCAGCGGAACCGCAACAACGTATGACCAGGCCCTCAAAGTAGCAAACAAACTGGGTTATCCATTGCTGGTTCGCCCTTCCTTTGTCTTAGGTGGACGAGCGATGGATATTGTCTATGATCAGCAGGAGCTAAAGAATTGTGTTGCAGAGGCAATCGAAGCCTCCGGTGAGCATCCTGTTTTGATTGATAAATTCATCAACGATGCTACGGAGCTGGACGTCGATGCTATAAGCGACGGCAAAACCGTGGTCATCGGTGGAATAATGGAACATATCGAACAAGCCGGCGTGCACTCGGGTGACAGTGCCTGCTGCCTGCCACCGGTTTCGTTGGATAAAAAAGTCCTGACGGAGATTAAGAGGCAAACAAAGCTGTTGGCACTGGCATTAAAAGTCAAGGGCCTGATAAATATTCAGTTCGCAGTAAAAGACGGCCAGGTTTACATACTCGAAGTAAATCCACGGGCCTCGCGAACCATTCCATTCGTCAGTAAAGCTATTGGTGTGCCGCTGGCCAAGCTTGCAGCGAAAGTAATGGTGGGCATGACACTTGATGAGCTAAAATTTACAAAAGAAGTGCAGCGTAGCTATTTTGCCGTTAAAGAAGCGGTGTTTCCATTCTCGAAGTTTCCTGGTGTAGATACGCTGCTGGGGCCTGAGATGCTTTCGACCGGCGAGGTGATGGGACTATCCGACGATTTCGGCATCGCCTATGCAAAATCACAGATAGCAGCGGGAAATGCCCTCCCAGGTGGACCTACCACCGGTAATATTCTATTTAGTGTTAAGGACAGTGACAAGAAAACAGCGGTTGGACTTGCTCGCAAGCTGTATGAAATGGGTTTTAAGATTATTGCCACAAAGGGTACGTGCATCGAGTTTATCAAGAACAACATCCCGTCGGAGTTTGCGTTAAAGATGTCCGAGGGTCGGCCAAACATAGTCGATTCCATAATAAACGGCCAAATTGACCTTATTGTAAATACCACTATCGCAAAGCAGTCGATAAGAGACTCATTCTCGATTAGAAGAGCCGCCCTCGATAAACATGTGTCTTATGTGACAACCATCAGAGGAGCCGAGGCAACGGTCAAAGCCATCGAAGCGCTGAAACAAAAAAAGGTCGATGTAAAACCTATTCAATCGTACTATCGATAATATGGCGAAAAAACAAAATAAAGCGATTTTATTGCTGGAGGACGGCACGGTTTTTGAAGGCACTTCTTTTGGCGCCAAGGGACAGCAGTGCGGCGAAGTGGTATTCAATACCAGCATGACCGGCTATCAGGAGATAATGACCGACCCTTCCTACCACGAGCAGATAATCACTATGACGTATCCTTTAATCGGCAACGTTGGAACCAATAAAACAGACACCGAATCGAAAAAGGTTTATGCTCGCGGTTTTATTGTTAAGGAAAACTGCCGTCAGCCGAGCAACTTCAGAAGTAAAGAATCACTGAGCGATTATCTAATAAATAATAACGTTATCGGTCTTGAAGGTATCGACACTCGAGCTCTGGTAAAGCATATCCGAGTCCAGGGAGCTATGAGGGGCATAATTTCTTCAACAGAGCTTAGCCTGACGAGCCTCAAAAAGAAGCTTAAGGCCTATCCGGGTCTGATAGGAAGGGACATAGTCAAAGATGTTACTTCAAAGAAACCATATTATTGGGACGAAGGAATAATAGATATATTAAACAATAGGCAGTTTAAGCCGCCCCAGAAGTACAAGGTAGTGGCTTTTGATTATGGCGCCAAATATAATATCCTCAGGCTGCTTCGCTCGCATGGCTGTGAGGTCTATGTGGTGCCGGCCCAAACATCGGCAAAGGAAGTTTTGGCTCAAAGGCCTGACGGAGTATTTTTGAGCAATGGCCCCGGTGACCCGGCGCCTGTAACTTACGCCATCGAGACAATCAGGCAGCTTTTGGGTAAGGTGCCGATATTCGGCATTTGTCTCGGCCATCAGCTTCTGGCGCTTGCGCTCGGAGCGAAGACCTATAAACTAAAATTTGGCCACCGGGGCGCGAACCACCCAGTAAAAAATCTGAAAACAAAACGAATTGAAATCACCTGCCAGAACCACGGATTCTGTGTGGATATGGATTCGCTGAAAAAAAAACTCGTCTCGAGCCGGGTCGAGAGAGATGTTGAACTGACACACATCAATTTAAATGACAATACGGCTGAGGGAATCTCATGCAGGAAACTTATGGCGTTCGCTGTTCAGTATCATCCGGAGGCCTCGCCAGGCCCCCACGATTCGAACTACCTTTTCCAAACATTTATAGAGCTAATGGAGCAATGCAGGAGAAAAACCAGCCCCATCCCTAAGGGATGAGGCTGCCACCCAATGAAGCTGAAGAATGTGTGGCAGCCACAAGTGTAGGACACCTGTGAAGCGGGGTCCGATGGATTCGACAGGCTCACCACAAGGCTTGGGGATGGCTGTGTATTTCATGTTTGGCAAAATATATACAAAGAAACGAAAGGGGAAACAATCGAAATGAAAAAACCATTGATTATTATTGGTGAATCAATTCATGCTTCAATTCCAAAGACCGCTGAGGTAATGAAGCAGTTGAGAGAACTCGGAACTGCTGCGTATTCAAAGCCAAGCGAGCAGTTGGATTATATCAAGGGTTTAATCGAGTCGCAGGCAGCCGAGGGTGCTGATTATATAGCGGTCAATCTTGATGCCTTTGGAGAGGACGACCCACAGATTGCCGCCGATATGATGCGCCAATACGTTAAGATGGTCCGCAAGTGGGGCAGCGGTGTGCCCATTTGCATCGACAGCAGTGACAACAATGTCCTGATAGCAGGTTTGAAGGAATGGTACAATACATCGGAGGACAGAGGACAGAAGACAGAGGAAAGACTTCGATCATCCGTCATTCGTTCTCCTCTGATCAATTCGGTCAAGGTTTATACGATGGATAATATATTGCCACTCAAGAGAGATTTCGACTTCGCGTTTGTTGGCCTATTGGTCAGCGAAGAAGCGCCTACAGGTCCGGGCGGTTCGCACTCGGTTGACGAGCTCTATTCTTTAGCACAGCAAATCTTTGATACGGCGGTCGGCAAATACGGCTTCAAGCCGAACCAGATTTACTTTGACACAACTTTATTTCCACTGGCGATAGATATGCCTATGGAACCAGGTGTGCCGGGTTATACCTACCGTACGTTTGAGACGATAAAGAAGATAAAGAGCGATCCAAAGTTAAGGGCTGTCCACTGTGTGCTTGGGGTAAGTAACTGTGCACAGGATCTGCCGGGACGAAGAATCGGCGTATGCAGGGCGTACGTGGCAAAGGCTATGAAGTACGGCCTTGATGCTGCTATTGCTAACGTTGCACACCATTACGGCTCGGTTGAGCCGGCGCCTGAATTGCTGGAGTTAGTTGACGCATACGTGAAAATGGATGGCTCTGCTGAAAAAATGAGCAAGGCAATGGAGCTAATGAGCAAATTCTGCCAGGAAAGCCGAAAACGGGCTAAATAGTCCACAGTTTATATTTTATCTCGAATCAGAGCCTCAGAGCCGCGACCATAAGGGAGCGGTCCACTTGTGGCTCGTATAGTTAGAGCATAATATGGATGTATCCGGCAATATTGGCTGGGCTTTGCTGCTTACGGTAATTGCAGGTCTTTCCACAGGTATAGGCAGCGCAATCGCCTACTTCATTAAGAAGCCGAGAATAGCCTATCTATCATTTTCGCTGGGCTTGTCAGCCGGCGTGATGATTTATATCTCCTTTATGGAGCTTCTGCCCGGTTCTTTTAAAGCTGTCGGCGAAATCTGGGGCTTGCTTTCCTTCTTTATCGGCATAGCAGCTATCGGGCTGATAGATGCGCTCATACCTGAAGCGGAAAATCCACACGAATACAAGGGGCTCGATGCCCCTACAAGTCCCCGAAAAGACAATTACCTTATGAGGACGGGTGTGCTTACCGCATTGGCTATCGGCATTCATAACTTTCCGGAGGGCTTAGCTACATTTACTATGGCACTTAGTGACGTAAAGCTGGGAGTTTTTATCGCTATAGCAATCGCCATACACAACATCCCGGAGGGAATCGCAGTATCTGTACCTATCTTTTACGCTACGTCAAATAAGAACAAGGCATTTTTTTACTCATTTTTGTCCGGCGTATCCGAACCGGTGGGAGCTATAGTTGGCTATTTGATACTGCTGCCATTTTTGACGCCTGCTGTCCTCGCAGCCGTCCTGGGCTTTGTCGCGGGAGTGATGGTATATATATCGCTTGATGAGCTGCTGCCGATGGCGCACCGTTACGGGCATGGACACTTAGTAATTGTCGGCATAGTACTGGGAATGCTTGTAATGGCCGTCAGTCTGCTGATGCTGTGACTATAATTATAACCGTAAGGAAAACCCCCAAATAAATTTGGGGGCTAAACAAATTGTCATATTTAGCCCCGCAATTCACTCGCCTTTGCGTAGCCGCTTCGGCGGAGCGAGGTTGCGGGGTTATTTATCCACACGTATTAAGGAATTCATAGATTCATCTTTGTGTATTTTGTTGTTGGCGGAGCTTTTCGAGTTCTTTATGTATGGGCCAATGGCCAAAGGCAAGGACAAAGGGCATAATTGTACAGGCTATGGGTACTAACATAAGAAGTCCGAGTGCCCAATGATAGCCGGCTTTGTGAAATATCTTGCAATAGACAATTGCTGTTATCACAAGTATCGATAAGGAAACGACCAGCAGAAAAACCGCGACAGCTATAATAACTACAGGGCCGATGGCAGCGAACAGCTTTTCGGGTTCGGTATAAAAGGAATACATCTTTTTTCCCTTCTTTTATGTGGAGATCAACTTTTCGATTAAAAACAGTGATTCACACTCTGCGACGCACTTTACAGCGGTGTTCCAGATAGTATATGGAGTATTGACTTGGAGTGTAAGGCAAATTTTGGTGAAAATTTATAGAAATCGGTGACTAACTGCTGCTGGGATGTGATCTTCGGCCTACAGCAGATTTTTGCAAATTAACAAAACGCGGCCTGTTACAAACCTCATTGAGGACTGAAACCGATGAATATTTTTGAGACTTTATTCTTGACGCACAAGGCTCCAATTGATAATTGATTACTATAAAATATTTATTACGCATCCAGGGATTTTCGATTGTCAATTGGAGTTTGACAATAATTCTACCTGCACGATTAGGTATAAAATTGAAGGGAGGCTTTTATGGCAAAAATAGCTTTGAACACAACACTCATAATCTTAGCGACAATTTTAATTGGTTGCCAAACGTATGATAGCGGCCGGGGCCAGCTTGTTACCACAGAAGCTGGGACTGCTGCCGTAGCTGCAAAAACGGCGGCCGGCGAAATCGATATTGTAGAGCAGGTAGTAGTCAACCGGCGGGCGTATCAGCAGAGTCTTGCGTCGCTGGTGCAGCACTATACCGATACGGGCAACAATATGAAGCTGGACTGGGCTAAAAAGGAATTGAACGGACTGGATACTATGCCAAAGTATAAATACATCATTGAGGCTGAGGCGGCTGGGCCTAAGCTAAAAGCAAGCACGCCGATCCCTGAAGCTGATAGACTTTATGAGGAGGTGTTACATCTCCAAAAAAAGGCCGAACTGTTAGTCGTTATTAAAGATAATGATTTATTGCGTTTGGTACTGGACAAATACGACCAACTGATAAGAAAACATCCATCCAGCGATAAAATTGACGATGCCGCATTTAAGGCAGGTGGGATTTACGACTATTTCAAGGACTATACCATAGCTCTTTTATATTATCAGCGAACATACCAGTGGAACCCGGAAGCGTCGTATCCTGCAAGGTTCAGAGCAGCATTTATATTGGATAAACGCTTACACCGCAGAGCCGAAGCCCTGGAGCTTTATCAACAGGCTTTGCAAAAGGAAGGAAAGCAGCATCTCAAATGGAGACAATTTACGGAAAAGCGGATCAGAGAGCTTACTAAACAGGAGGAAGGCAGTAAGTGATATAGACTAAAAATTGAGCGAGACTCTTTGCATTCTATCCTTGGGCCTGGTTGCAATCAGGCCCATTTTAATTGGTGATTGGTAACTGGTCCCTTAGGGACTGGTTAAATGGTGATTGATTAAGTAGTTTAATAATTACCACTCACCAATCACCATGCTCTGTTGAAAAGCCTCACCGTCGTTTCGACCGAAGCGACGCGGAGCGTCGCGAAGTGGAGAAATCTGCTCAAAAATAGATTTCTCGATTCGCCTGCGGCTCGCTCGAAATGACATTCTGAACTCTTTTCAACAGAGCAACCATTTAACCAAATGTTAGAATTTGAGAAAAAGATAGCGGATTTTATCGAAGCAAATGGCCTTTTCGGCCCGCAAGAAACAGTCTTGTTAGCTGTTTCCGGCGGAGCTGATTCAATTGCGCTTCTATATACGATATGTGCACTTAAAGCAGAGGAGGTTTTAACCGTCGAGCTATTCTGTGCTCACATAAATCATCAATTAAGAGCAGCCGAAGCTGACACAGATGAGCGTTTTGTTGTAGTACAAACAACCGATTTGAATCTACCCATAGCCACAAAACGGGTGGACGTACGTAGTTTTGCCTATCAAAACAAACTATCGATAGAAACAGCCGCTCGTCAATTGCGAATCGAAAGTCTGCTTGATATTGCCAAAGCTAATAACTGCAGCCGGATAGTCACGGGTCATCAAAAGGATGACAATGCCGAGACCGTGCTGCAACGACTGAGCCGGGGAACAGGTTTTCGCGGCTTAGGTGGCATCTGGCCAATACGAGCTTTTAACGATAACATTAAGTTCGTAAGGCCGTTACTATGTGTCACACGGGATGAAATAATGCAATATTTGCAGCAGCGGAACCTAAAATGGCAGACAGACCACACAAATGCTGACTGCACATACAGGCGAAACTACATTCGTCATCGGCTGCTGCCGACTTTACAAAAAGAGTACAGCAGCTCTATCGTAGAAAAATTGTTTAGCTTATCTCAATCTGCTCTGCGATTTTATAGTTTCGTTTGCAATCGGGCGGAAAAGGCATGGCCGAGGCTGGCCAAATGTGTCGGCGGTGAGGTAGAACTAAATTTGAAAAACTTTCTATCGGAGCCGGAGCCGGTAAAAGTTGAGCTTATCAGGCGAAGCTTAACCACTCTCGGCAGCGGAGAGAGAGGGCTGACTCAACAGCATTACGAGAAGATATTGCGATTAGCTAAACAAAATATTAGTGGTAAAAGAATTGAATTACCTAACGGATTTGTAGCTAAACGTGAATATAAGAACCTGATTTTTGCACGATACAAAAAAGAAAATGTTTGCAGCAACGCAATCTGCAGCAATACCGAATTAGAGATTCCAGGCCGGACACAATTCGGCCAATACTCAATAGAAGCAACAATATATTTAGTCCCCCTTCTTGCTTTCGCAAGAAAGCAGGGGGGTTCTGTATCGCGATGTGTCGAGAGATTTGACATGGACAAACTGAAACTGCCGTTAATTGTTCGTTCTCGGCAGGATGGTGACAGGTTTTGGCCGTTGGGTCTGCCGGGGCAGAAAAAGGTAGGCAAATTTCTGACTGCGACGAGAATTCCGCAACAAGTACGGGCAAAGGTGCTTATTGTCGCCGATAGAGAAAAAATTCTATGGGTCTGGCCGGTTCGAATGAGTGAGCAAGCCAAGATTACGAATGCAACAAAAAAAATTCTTCAATTGCAAATAACTGGAATTTAATCATCGCCGTACCGGCGATGGCTAAACAAATATAAAAAAACCGGCACGGTAAGGGTGCCAGCTAAACGGGGAAATGAACACGCTAAAAACAACCGAATAGATAGGCAAGAGTGGAGATAAACAAACTTGAAATTGTCTTAATCTTCGATCCACCGCTGACGGACCAAACCTCTCGGCTACCCTTGTTGAGCTTTACTTTTCACTCCTCCAATTTTATTTTCTGTTTAAATCTTATCGAACGGGGCTGCTCTTTCGCACCCTGATCAACCGGGGGCTTTCCTCCTTGAAAGCCCATACGGCTGACCAAGTACAATCTATATCTATAAAAGCCCATATAAATATGACCCGTCAATAGACACTAGCTATCTTTATTACCATGGGCCACCACGATGGTCTTAGGTGACCACGAAGTTGACATTGATGGTGAAGGCAACGTAGGTAGCAAAGGTGGCGACCAAGGTCGCTGCAAAGGGCTATGTATGGTCAGTCTAATCGGGTAGTTTGTCGCAGGGCGAACCCAATTGTCGAATCCTGTCCACGTGCCTTCGTTCACCAGCGGTACAGTGTTTAGGTTGAACGGCTCCAGGAGGCTTGTATAGTTCACCAATACATCATTGGGCCGATCAATCCCAATTTCCAAAACTGTGTCTGCCATAACACCAAGCACCACTATAGCCACTAAGGCCATTATTACTAACAGCGGTTTGGACTTGAGACTAAACCTGCCTTTTTCAGCTCTTATCCATTCATCGTTTGTAATTATTTTTGTACGCCCAGGCACAATTACTTTTCATACCCTCAATAATTTCTGATAACTGTAAACGAAATAAGTCGTTCATTATCATGTCACTACAAATGGAGACACCTGTCTGTGCGGCAAAGTTCCCGAAACTTGCGAAACACATAAATAACAAGCTCTATGCGGTCCTGTACACCAAATCTTAGAAAAGCCCTGTTTAGGTGTGTACGGACTGTAGGCAAACCTATCTGTAGATCCATAGCAATCTGTTTATCAGATCGGCCTGACAAAATACGCTGAATTACTTCTGCTTGTCTCGGAGATATGGAAAGTTTATTAACAAGCTCTGCCCATTCGCTGCTGGAGAACACCTCACCGTTTGAGCTGGAGCTCGTTGGCTCTCCGTCTAAAACACCTACTGACTGGTAACTCTTTGAGTTTTGTGTATTAGTCATGAACCAGGCTTTCATTCTCTTTATTTATAAAATCGCTAATCTTCTCATTAAAACCACCAACCCAGAACAGCATCAATTACTGGGCTATTGCACTTTTTCCAGCCTAAATCCGCCTTGCCCTGCTGGCTAAAGGACAGCACTAATAAATTTAGAAACGTATAACCTAAAAGACTAGCGCAAAACTGGAACTCAGCTTCTCTCTCTTATCTCCAATCAAATTATCTGACTTTTCCCCTAATTCAAGAAATTGTGGTGACTACATATATTTTGTTCAGCGCATAGTCTTTCGCGGAAAACAGCCATTGTTTCGCAGAAACGATACAATACTATAGAAGAAAAGCGCAGAAAAAATCAGGGTATGGCAGAGTTTGGACTAAAAGATTTCACAATTTGATTGTTAATTTAGTTGCGCTCAGTTTTAGCTTTTTGCTGGTTAGTTTGGTGAAGTATATAACATCCCTCATACCAATCCAGAAGTAGCTTATTTATCTGTTTATGTTGGATTTGTACTCCTCGACCTTGTGCCGAACAATCTCACCTTTAGCCATGTAAATTACATCCTCAGCGATATTGGTAGCACAGTCTGCTATGCGCTCTAAGTGACGGGAGACCGAGAGAAGGTGAATTAGAGACTCTGTTTGCTCAGGATGTTTATGAATTGCCTCCTGAACCTTCAGGTACATTTCGCGGTTTACTTTGTCAACAACATCATCGCCGGCACAGACCTCCATTGCAAGGTCGGCACGCTGGTTGACCAAGGCATCAAGACTGTCCTTTAACATTGTCTGGGCTTTTGAAGCCATGCTCGGGAAGTCAAAAGAGATTTTCACTTTTGGCTGCGAAGCCAGAAAAACCGCACGCTCTGCAATGTTGACGGCAAGATCGCCTATACGTTCAAGGTCGTTGTCTATCTTAAGTACTGCAACAATAAATCTGAGGTCGCTGGCGACGGGCTGGTAAAGTGCCAATATCTTCAGACAAGACTCCTCTATATCTACTTCCTTTTGGTTGATTTCTATGTCTTTCTCGATAACGCTTTTGGCCAAAGCCTCGTCCTGGGTTTCGATTGCCTTTGTTGCCTCGTGGACGCTCAGCTCGACCATTGACCCCAAGCTCAATATATCCTTTTTCAAATTGTCGATTTCTCTTTGCAAATGTAGTGTCATAGCTTTGCTCCTTTTTCTTCAAATTCGACCCGCCGCGGCGGGCTCTGTACACTTGCTTGTTTTGTCACTAACCGTACTTGCCAGTTATATACTCTTTTGTTCTGTTGTTTACCGGATTCTGGAATATCTGAGCAGTCCGACCGTGCTCTACGAGTTCTCCTAAGAGCATGAAAGCTGTGTTCTGTGACACACGTGCGGCCTGCTGCATGTTATGAGTGACAATGAGAATGGTGTAATCCCTCGACAGCTCAAGCATCAATTCCTCTATATGAGATGTCGCAATCGGATCGAGGGCGGAACACGGTTCATCCATTAGTATAATCTCCGGCTTAACTGCTATAAGTCTCGCAATGCATAACCTCTGCTGCTGCTCCGGCGACAGATCAAGCGCAGGACTCCGCAGCCGGTTTTTGACTTCTTCCCACAGGTGTACGTCCGAGAGACTGCGTTCGGCAATCCAGCTCAGACGGTCGGTCCGTCTCTCGCCATGTACTCGGGGCCCGTAAGTTACATTGTCAAAAATAGATAGAGGAAACGGAGTAGGATGCTGAAAAACCATACCCACTTTCTTTCGCAGCGAGGTCAGGTCGGTATCACCATCATAGATGTTTTTGCCATCAACAAGAACATCTCCTTCGATCCGTGTGCTCTCAATTGTATCGTTCATTCGGTTAAAGCAGCGAAGAAGTGTTGACTTACCGCATCCTGAAGGACCGATTATCGCTGTTATGGCCTTTTCCTCAATAGACAGCGAGACGTCTATCAATGCATGGAACTTTCCGTAATAGAAGTCCAAGTTCTTTGTCTGTAGAGGATACGTTTTGTTCATCGCTGTTACTCACTAATAAATTCAGAGACAGTTACCGGCAACACATTAACCGAATTTGCCGGTCAGATAATCCGAGGTGCGCTCATCATGCGGATTTGTAAATATTCTCTCCGTAAGGTCACATTCGATAAGCTCTCCCATCAAGAAAAAAGCCGTCCTGTCACCCACTCTTGCAGCTTGACCGGTGATGTTGGTGACGAGGATGATAGTGTATTGCTTCTTCAGCTCCAGCAGTGCTTCTTCTATTTTTCTCGTCGAAATTGGGTCAAGTCCGGAACACGGCTCATCCAGCAGCAGCACTTCCGGCTCTAATGCCATGGCTCTGGCTAAGCACAGTCTCTGCTGTTGACCGCCGGAAAGCTTCCGCGCCGACTCGTGCAGCCTGTTCTTAACTTCATCCCACAAGTAGGCTGCTTTGAGGCTTCTCTCCACAATTTCATACAGGCGTTTTTTGCTATGGATTCCTCGCATTCTCGGCCCAAGGGCAAGGTTGTTATAAATTGACTTGGGTAGAGCAACCGGTATGGCAAAGACCATGCCGAGACGCCTACGCAGGTCCGCAACATCGATATCGCCGGCAAAGATTTCCTTACCATCGAGCATTACTTGTCCGCTTCTTTTTGTGTTTGCAATCGAATCGTTCATCCTGTTCAGACATCGCAAAAACGTCGTTTTTCCACTCCTTGCTGGACCAATTACGGTAAAAATCTCATTCTCACGAACATCAAGACTGATACCCTTAAGCGCGGGTTGAGCACCATAGTAGAAGCTGAAATCCCTGACAATAATCTTTATTCTTTCCGATTCGCGATCTGTCTGCACTTTGCAGTCCTCTGCAATCTTATGAGACGCGTGAAATGAACTTTCGCATAAGCCAATATGCGAAAAAGTTCACGACAAGTATAGAAATCAGAAGAGTAGCGGCTGATCCATAAGCCATGTCACTTGCTCCGGTTTCTCTAACGAGCAGGTAGAAGTGGACCGCAAGCGTCCTGCCGGAATCAAACATCGACATTGGTATGCGCAATGAAGTGCCGGCGGTAAAGATGACCGATGCGGTTTCACCTACACATTTGCCGATCGCCAATATTATGCCCGTGACGATGCCGGGAAGGGCACAGGGAAGCACCACTCTTGTTACACATTGCCACCTCGTTCCTCCTGTAGCGAACGCTACATCCCGATAGGATGAAGGAACGGCTCTTATTGCTTCTTCGCTCGACCTTATTATAAACGGAAGTATCATCAGGCTCACGGTCAGTCCACCCGAAAGTATTGACCAGCTAAAGTTCAAAAGCCTGACAAAGAATGTAAATCCGAACAGCCCAAGCACTATTGACGGAACGCCGGCCAGGCAGTCTATGCCGAAGCGTATCACCTTTGTAGGCCAGCCCTCTGAGGTGTATTCCGTGAGGTAAATGGCAGAGCCCAAGCCCAGCGGAATAGAAATGAGCAACCCTGTTACGGTTATATAGAGTGTGCTTATGATAAAGGGCAAAATCCCTCCCTCTCTTCCCATCGACTTAGGAGAGCCGAAAAGAAAATCGGCGTTAATAACTCTCACGCCCTTGACCACAACATAGCCGACGATAGCGAGAAGTGTCATAACAACTATTGCTGCGAACAACGAGAGGATAGTCTTTGCGATAAGTTCCTGCGTTTTTGGATGTGGTCTTTTCATTTCTAAGCGATTCGCTTCCTTGTGACATACCTTGTCATAGCATTGAGTATCATAATTATCACGAAAAGTACAACACCGGTGGCGAATAATGCTTGCCTGTGCTCGCCTGTGGCGTAACCCATTTCAAGAGCAATGTTGCTCGTCAGTGTACGGACGGAATCCAGCGGTGAATTTGGCATTACCACTGCGTTGCCAATCACCATTATCACTGCCATTGTCTCTCCTATCGCGTTAGCCATGCCGAGAATGACACCAGCCAGAATACCCGAACGTGCTGCACGAAGAGTGACCATAGTCGTAGTCTGCCACTTGGTTGCGCCAAGGGCAAGAGACCCATCGCGATATACCTTTGGCACAGCTTGCAGGGCATCGATTGACATTCCCACAATGACGGGAAGCACCATAATACCCAGAACGACAGATGCAGTCAGTATGCAGAATCCATGTCCCTGGCCGCCAAGATGAGTTCTAACGAACGGCACGATGAAAAGAACTCCTACGAATCCATAGACAACAGAGGGGATAGCGAACAGCAATTCAATGGCAGGCTTAATGATAGCGACAGTTCGTTTTGAGGCAAATTCCGAAAGGTATATAGCACAGCCCACGCCGAGAGGCACTGCTACAATCAACGTTCCGACAGCTACACAAAGCGATCCCACAATCATGGAAAGAATGCCGAACCGTCCCTCAAGTGGAGACCAGTCGGTTGACAAAATAAACTTTCCTATGCCAATTCTTAGTATTATGGGAAAGCCTTCGATGAATATGAAAAGACCGATTACAAACAGCGCTGTAATCGAAAAAGACGCTATCGCGAAAAGAATCGAGCTAATAAAGCGATCTTTTGTCGGACTCATTTGTTGAGAGGACTAAGCAGGCCCTCTTTTGTTAAGACCTTTTGTCCCTCTTCTCCGAGGACAAAATCTATAAAGCTTTTTACCTGTCCTTCCGGCTCGCCTTTTACAACGAACAGGAAAGGTCTCACTACTCCGTATTTGCCGTTGACTAAATTCTCGTGGGTAGGAGAAACACCATCTACTGCGATTGTCTTTACCTTTTCATTCACCAGTGCCAGTGAAATATAACCTATCGCGTATGGGCTGGTCACTACAACCTCTCGTACGGAACCGTTGGAATCCTGCACAAGGCCACGCGTGGCTATCTTGACGCCCTTCATAATAATGCTGCAAAAAGCCCCCCTTGTTCCGGAACCTTCCTCACGAGTCACAAAAGCAATTGACGCATCATCGCCGCCTATTTCTTTCCAGCTTGTAATCCTGTGTGAGTAAATGTCTCTTATTTGCTCTGTTGAGAGCGAATCGACATGGTTCGAAGGATGCACAATAATGGCGATACCATCTCGTGCTATTTCAGTGATCTTGAGGCCATTCTTTTCCTCTTCATGGAGCTGTCTCGAGGAGGTTCCGATGTCACACAGTTCGTCTCTGGCTGAAATAATCCCTACAGTTGAGCCGCCAGCCTGGACGTCCACCTGTATGTCCGGCCTGAGTTTCTCGTAAGCTTCGGCCAGCATTTCAACAAATGGAAAGACAGATGTCGAGCCGGAAATCCTGATTCTTGCATGCCTGTCTTGTCTTTTGCCACAACCGCTATCTAAACAAAGTGCAACACTTAAAAACGCTATAGCTAATATGACCGTCTTCATTTTGCTCCGCATGTTTTTGACTCCTTAATTTTACAGCTTATTATATCTGACTAAACCATCCAACGAGCTGCCAAAAACTGTTAGAGTTATATAAGGCAGCGGTTAGGTTAATATTAGGATTATGTTAAAATTGTGTTAATTTCATGTCAAGATATAGCCAAGTAGCTGTAAACAATTCTAACAGTGTGTATAAGGTGTTTAATAGGCTGAAGTTGTGTTCAGACGTAATAATATTACCAATAAATAAAATGAAAGTGGACTAAGAACAGATTTGGAATTGCTCTAATTTTATTATATGATTGTCCGACAACTAATACTAATGAGTTAATTGATTATTTAAGACTTTATTGGTGGAATTTCCTCAAGTTATGTATGTTCGGAAGGAATTTGTCCGAAGGACTCTGCGAGAATGAGCAAAGCGACTATACTTGTAGTGGATGACGAGGCCGACATTCAGGAGCTTGTAAGATTAAATCTTGTTCGTGAGGGCTACGATGTGCTTACTTGTGGAACAGGTGAGAAGGCTCTGGAAATCGCCGGGCACAAGCAGCCGGCACTTGTGATTCTGGATTTGATGCTGCCGGGTATCGACGGCCTGGAAGTTTGCAAAAGGCTTAAGGGCGATTCCAAGACAAAGTCCATACCAGTAGTGATGCTTACAGCTAAGGGAGAGGAAGTCGATATTATCACGGGACTTGAACTGGGGGCTGATGATTACATGACCAAGCCTTTTAGCGGAAAAGTATTAGTTGCGCGGGTTAGGAGGATTCTACGGAGAATGGTTGAGCGTACTGAAGAGACAGCCACGATGAAAATCCATGAATTAACCATTGACTCAGGCCGACGTGAAGTGCTAATTAAAAACGGGCCGGTTGAGCTTACATTTACAGAGTTTAACATCCTGCATACGCTGGCGAGACGAGCAGGTCTGGTTTTTACACGGTACCAGATTGTAGATGCTCTCCATGGCAGCGACTATCTGGTAACCGATAGAGCCGTAGATGTTCAAATAGTGTCTTTACGAAAAAAGCTGGGGCCTTGCGGCAAGTATATAGAAACCGTTCGCGGTGTAGGTTACAGGTTCAAAGACTGACCGATGAACAGAAGACTAATTTGGCAGCTTTATCCTTCTTTCCTGCTTATTACTCTTATAGCTTTAATCGCTGTGACTTGGTATTGCACCTGTTCTTTTCGCCATTTCTATCATAACCAGACCCGTGATGAGCTTAATAGATTGGCGCATGTTGTCGCCGAGCAAATTTCGCTGAAGTCGCAGACGGCTGATCAGGCTCAACTGGACAGCCTATGCAAAAAGTTAGGCCGAGCCGGCGATGGTAGAACACGAGTTACGATTATTTCACCTTCCGGTAAAGTGTTAGGGGATTCTATCGAAGACCCAACAATTATGGACGACCATTCTAACCGGCCTGAGATTATCGATGCACTTCAGGAAGGCTTTGGATGGTCCCTACGACCCAGTGATACCATCGGCAAGAAAATGATGTATGTTGCCATACCTGTACAGCAACAAGGTGAGGTCGCTGCCGTTGTGCGAACTGCTATAACTGCCACAGCGATTGACACAGCTCTGGAAAACATCTATGTGAAGATACTCTGGGTCGGTGTTATTATCGCTGTTTGCGCTGCCGGGCTGAGCTATTTTGTGTCCAGGCGGATTAGCAAACCCATTGTGAACATGAAGCAAATCGCTCAACGTTTTGCAAAGGGCGAACTCACCCTTCGCGTTGCTATACCGACGCCACTGGAGCTCAGCGATTTGGCCAAGTCCTTAAACGAGATGGCAAGGCAGCTTTATGATAGAATCCTTACCATAACTAAGCAACGCAACGAGCTGGAAGCGATCCTCTCAAGCATGACAGAGGGTGTGATCGCTGTTGATGCACAAGGACATATCGTGAGCATTAACAAGGCAGCGGCGCATTTATTGAAAATCGAAGCAACGAAAGTCCAAGACCGTAGCGTGGAAGAAGTTATTCGTAATGTTGATCTACAAAAGTTCATTAACAGTACTCTCGAAAGTGAACAGCCTACCGAGGGGGATATGTACTTGCCAATCAGCGGTACGCCAGGTTGGGCGGATTTCTTTCAGCTTCATGGAGTTAGTCTCTCGGACAATCAAGGTCGGAAAAGCGGTGCGGTTATTGTTTTAAACGATATGACCCGTATCCATCGGCTCGAAAACATACGGCGCGATTTCGTGGCTAATGTTTCGCACGAACTTAAGACCCCGGTTACTTCTATTATGGGCTTTGTAGAAACACTTCTTGAGGGAGCTATAAGTGATCCGCAGAAAGCTAAACGCTTCTTAACAATTATTGCCAGACACTCCGATAGGCTAAATGCTATTATTGACGACTTGCTGAGCCTTTCAAGCTTGGAAGAGAAAAGCGAAAGAAGTAAGATTTCTTTTGAAAGAGCAGATTTAAAGACTTTGCTTCGGACTGCCGTAGAACTATCGGATACCAAAGCAGCGGACAAGCAAGTGAAAATCGAGCTTATCTGTAAAGAGCCCATAGAGGCTCGGATGAACTCGGCTTTGCTGGAACAGGCGGTACTTAATCTTATAGACAACGCTATTAAATACAGTGAGCCCGGCAGCAAAATTAAAATAACGATCCGCCGCAGGGATAATGAGATAGCTATCGCAGTGCAGGATAACGGATGCGGAATCGAAGAAAAACACCTTTCACGTCTCTTCGAACGTTTCTACGTTGTTGACAAGAGTCGAAGCCGAAAGCTCGGCGGCACCGGCCTTGGCCTGGCGATAGTTAAGCACATCGCTCAGGTCCACGGCGGCTCCGTTACCGTTGAAAGCTCTCCAGGTCACGGCAGCACCTTCACAATCCATCTGCCTGCAAAGTGACATTTCAGAGCAAATGAAGTTCCTAAAATTTGGAGTGCCTAAAGTCGTAAATTTTAATTTTAGCTCACTTTAGGCACTTTACACTTTAGGCACTTGATAGCCTGGAAATTAACAAAATTCTAACCTGAACCTCACATCTGCTTAACAATCCACGATTAATTTAAATCTTGATTAAGTCGCTGCCAGGGATTCTGGCCTGGGACAGCGTAGAAATCTCATACTTTTTTGGAGGCGCAATAATGAAAAAACCTATTGGGAAAAAAAGGATTTGGTTTCAGACTATCTGCCTCGGTGGATTGTTTTTGCTGCTGTTGTGGCCCAGCGGCATAGTAAAAGCTGACGAACTTAGCGAGCTTAAGCAGCAAATAAACGAACAGAACCAAAAGCTGCAGGAGCTGATGGAAAGGCTTGAACAACTCGAGGCAAGGCAGAGGCAGAAAGAACAGTCTCTGACCCAGAAGATAGAGGAGGTTGCGGAAAAGGCAGAGAATAAAGAAGCCGTCTTGCCGGAGGCACTCAAGTGGGCTGAAAAAATCAAGATATCAGGTGACTTCAGGTACCGCCATGAGCATATCGACCAGGAGACAACCGGAAGCGCCGTGAGGTGGAAAAACGGTCGGGACCGCGACCGAATTCGTGCCAGATTAATGATCGAAGCGACGGTCAATGATGAATGGGGTCTCGGCTTTAGGCTTGCCTCCGGTGAAAGGACAATGCTGGTTGACTCAGACGAAGCCGACATGTTCGCAGATCCGGTTTCCTCCAATCAGACTTTAAAGCAAAATTTTTCCAGCAAGGACGTCTGGCTCGACTTAGCCTACTTTGATTGGCATCCAATAGCGACGGAAGGACTGAACGTGTTCGGCGGCAAAATTAAGAATCCCTTCTATGCAGTCGGCAAGAACGAGCTCGTCTGGGACCACGACCTAAATCCCGAAGGAATCGCGGCTAAGTATGTGATGCCACTTAGTGACAAGGACCAGCTTTACATAAATGGTGGTGGTTTCTGGGTTGATGAAAGCTCCGGTGGCGTAGATGCATCACTGTGGGGCGTACAGAGCTATGTTAAGCATACAATCAGTGATCCGGATTATATTTTGGGCGGTGTAAGCTACTGGGACTACGGCAACATCCAAGGCAAAACGGATGAATACGGTATCCTCGCCGGCAACACAAGCACTACTTCCGCAGGCACCGTCTGGGCGAGCGACTACGATATCTTTGAGGCCTTTGCTGAATACGGCACCAAGGTAATGGGACTGCCGTTTACAGTACACGGCAACTGGGCCAAAAACCTCGTTGCAAGCACCAACGAGGACACCGCTTGGCTCATCGGAGGAAAACTCAATAAGGCTAAAAATCCCGGCTCTTGGGAAGTAGGTTATAATTACCGTGAGCTGGATGCGGATGCTGTGCTTGGGGCTTTTACAGATTCAGACTTTATCGGTGGTGGAACGGATGGTAGAGGCCATGAGGTAGGCCTCACATATCAGTTGGCCAAAAATTTACAGGCAGCCGTTACGTACTTCCATAACGAAAGCGACAGAACCAGCAGTCGCTCGCTGGATTACAGAAGGCTGCAACTGGATTTGAAGCTCAAGTTCTAAGCTCACATGGTGACCAATTTAGTGAAAGACAGCGTTTTTCTGCCTCGGCGAATTAATAGAATATGATTTGACTTCAAAGATATTCAAAAATCCAAGCAAGAAACAAACCAAAGATTATGTTACAGGAAGATTTGGCTAAAGCTATGGTCGAAGATAATGTAGTGTTTTGTCGCAGGTGATTTGAGGAGTTGTCATTCAAGCTGCGACAGAGTAGTGGATACTCGATGCTCGTCGAGTATTGAGAATTGAGATTGTTCCTTTGCGCATCAGCCGATATAGCTTATAATGTGAATAATGGCATACCCGTCGCCGTCCTTCTCCGTAGCAGTACTACGAAGGATGAATGCCGGCGACGGCTAAACTTTAACAATTACGCTCCAGAACTGTCATCGAGTGTTTTAGGGACCTTGAAAAACTCTCCATCTGTCTGTGGTGCATTCGCCAATGTCTTTTCGGTTCCAAGCGATTCTCTAACAGAATCCTCGTGGAAAACATTGCTGATTGGCAGACAATGTGTCAGAGGCTCAACATCGGTCGTGTCCAGCCCGTTCATTTTTTCTACGTAGTCTAGGATTGCGCTGAGTTGACCTGTAAATTCCTCAACCTCCGCCTCAGTCAATTCCAGACGAGATAATTTAGCGACTTTTTTCGCCAGCGCCTGATCAATCTTTTTCTTTATTTCTTCGATATCCGCTTAAACAAAAAAAGCGAGGCAGAACCCGCCTCGCTGTAAAATTTCCTTATAGAGAGATTTTGTTAGCTGGCTTCTTTCTCGGCGGGTTTTTAATTTCGCTTGGATGTCTTTAGAATCAGGCCCATATGAATAGCTTTGGCTGAAACCTTAATTCGACAGACTTTGCCATCTACAACAGCCCGAACCTTTTGGATATTGGGTTTAAACTTTCTCTTGCTGATGCCGGTGACCTTTCTGCCGACACCACCAAGGTACTTAGCTTTACCACGCCGGGCGATGCTTCTGCCGGCTACCGTTCGTTTAGCTGTAAAAAAACATACTCTCGAAATTAAATACACTCCTGTTCTCGTATCTCGTGAAGCGTATTTCGTACCTCGCTTCACAAATCACTAAATAGATTTTATACGGAAATTGCAAGGGCAAACCAAAATTTTGTAAAAACTCCTCAAGGATAATTTTCTTGATATTATGCCTGAATTTTGATACCCTGCTGGTGGAAAAGAATAAGGAGGAGCGGTAAGCAATGAAAGCGCGAAATCCATTGCACCGTCATTGCGAGCGCGGAAAGTCTTTAGCCCTGACGGAGGAGTCGAACCGTCACCCCGAGCGCAGCCGAGGGGTCTGTTAAAATAGATTTCTCGACCCAGCTTCGGCGGGCTCGAAATGACTAAAAGCAACCTTACTAAAGAAATGAAGGTGGATTATGTTTAGAAAAGTGTTAATCTTAACGGCCATTGTATTAGTTTTCTCGGCCAGTGGAGTTCAAGCTGACGTCACCCATTCAACCTGGGTCGGCGGGCCATTCAGCGAATGGGGGAACGCAAACAACTGGAACCCTTCCATCGTGCCGGACAACGCAGGAGGGAATACCTTTAACGTCACCATAAATGCCGGTACCGGTGAAGTATCAATAGGCTTGCAACATTGGCGCACTATCGACCAATTGGATTCTTATGGCAATGTTGAACTGGCCACTTGGATCTCAAATAACCTGGAACTTACCTTGGAAGATCCCAATGGCTTGACGAACCATGGTGAGTTGGAAGTCACGGGTTGGGACCTCGACATTACCGGAAACATAACAAATCAAGGCGGAGCCAGGTTCGACTCACATGCACACTCTTTAGATATTAACGGCCTCATTACTAATTCCGCCAACGCCACCATAGCAGTTTATTGGTCTACCTGGGTATTCGGCGATGTTCAAAACGCGGGTACGATAATCGTTCCTTGGGGTGCTGGTATTTTAGGGGTTCACGGTGACCTCCTTAATACCGGCTTAATTCAGATGTTTGGTGGCGTATGCGGAAGCATCAACCTCTTTGATAACGATGCTAACGGTGTTATTATAGGATTTGGAACACTTTTTTCAGAAGAGATGATCCAGAATAAAGGTAAGATTCATGCTTACGGCGGTTCGCTTGCGGTTAGTATCGAAGGTGCTCTAATAAACAATGGGATTTTGGGTAACTCGCCCCTGTCCTCGCTACATATCAAACCAGCGGTGGATGTGAACAATAATGGCACCATCGAGGTCAATGCCGGCGGTGGAGTCGCCTTTGATTGTAATCTGGTTAATGAGCCTAACGGTGTAATTCAATTACTCGGCGGGACTCTGGCAGCGACAACAATTACACAGACAGCTAATGCGAATTTTACAAGCTTCGGCTCAATTACTGGCAATGTTATCATTGAACCTGACGGCATAATCAAGCTTACCGGCCCTACGAATATTGTTGGCGATGTTACGATAGAACATAATGCTGTAATGGAAATCAGCGACGGCCAGACATTAATTACCGGCCAAACGACAAATAACGGCATCATTCATGTAGTCAACGGTAATGTTATTTTTCAAGGTGGTTACAGCGGCAGCGGCGTTGTTCAAAAAGACTGAGTAGAACAGGCGGTAAAACCGCAGGTCTATGAAAAGGCGTTTTTATCCCCCCCCCCCACACAAAACGCTTTTTCTTTTGGCAAAGGCTCGACATACTGTCGCTACTTTGCTTATCAGCAGATATAACTTGTAATTTAGCTTTGGCTACCAGTGATTTGTTACACGTGATTTGATGATTTGTCATGCTGAGCCGAAAGGCGAAGCATCTGGTTATCGCAACCCAGATTCTTCGCTGCTATCAGAATGACATCCATCATTTTATGAGTGAGGGATTACTTGGTACACCTTACCTTTACTGAGTAGACTATCGTTTATAGAGGTACTCAATCGATGCTATTCGATTACAAAAACGTTAAGCTCGACTTTTGAACTTTTTGCTTTCCAAGTCGCATAAATCGTGGGTTAAAAAGTACTTACAATCCAGAAGTGAGCCACAGAATGTGTTGCTATAAGTACTGTAATTACAGCAATTTTAAGAAGAATGGCAAAAGTTAAGTAAAAATTTCTTCAAAAAAATCAGTCAAGTTGAATATTGTTTTCTTGCGGTCTCTTAATTTATAGATATATTATAACTGTTATATTAAATGGCACACGGGATACGTTAAATACTTCGGCGGATTAAAAGATAACACTTGTGATATAATTTCTTGTACATGGATTTAGTCCGTGAAATCCCAATGCTAAGATACCTGTCCATTGCGTATTGTGCGTGAGAGAGAGGCCTTTGGCAAGCAAAGGAATTCCCATCTGTAGACCGCAATAATTAGTAGCCCCGTGGCACTATTATCTGGAGAGGTGAATCCTCGTAGGAAAAAGTTTCTTGGGTGGTACTATGCGTTTTAATATCTTGTTAAGTTTCGTGCTTATTGCCATTGGCATACTCATGAATCAGTGGCTATTAGCTTGGCTAATCCCCCCTTCTGACGGGACTATAGCTTTACCAAATAGAATTGTGATTTGGTTTTTCCAAATACTCCTTATTGTCGGTGGTTTAGCCACTTACTTCAAGGGAAGTACATCTGAAGGAAGGAGGTGGCTTCTCTTTAGGTTCTGTACTGTAGTAGTTGTGATTTCCATGGTTGAGCTTGGTCTTCATGCTATTGGTTTTGTGCGACATTTTTTTAAGGCTGAAGAGATAAATGACAAAAGGTACCTATTATCACCATATGAAGGGAAGGAATGGGCTAAAGTGCTATTCAGTGAGTTCAGTGAACTCACATGTGATTATGAACCATTCGTGGAATGGCGCAGGAAAGAATATCATGGGAAGCACATAAATATTGATGCACAGGGTTTTAGGCAGACTTGGAATCCTGAACATTGTCAAGGACAAGGGTGTGAGAAAATATACGTATTTGGAGGATCGACACTCTTGGGTACTGGTGCCAGAGATGACTATACTATACCTTCATGTTTATCCAAACGATTTGCCGCTGCTGATCTTAACTGCATATTCGTCAACTGCGGAGAAACTGGCTATGTATTTGATCAAGAGATTATATGCTTGGCACTATTATTGAAAGACGGCCACCAGCCTACCCATGTGATTTTCTATGATGGTGTTAATGACTGTTATGCTGCTTACCAGTCTGGAATGGCAGGAACAATCCAGAATCTCCAATCAATAAGAGACAGGTTAACGCAAACGCACACAAAAAGGCCAATAAACCTCATTGTAAGTGGCTTTTACGGAATTTTACAACAACACTGTATGATCTATAGGGCTATCGTCGCAGGACTCACTGCTCTTTCTGGAGATCAGTTCCAAGAGGTTTGCTCAAGCTATACTGAAAAGGAGCTAAAAGTTTTGTCCGACTGTATCGCTGAGAACTACCTACAATGCATGGACCTCTTGGACCATCTTTCGCAAGCCTATGGCTTTAAGTACGCCTGTTTTTGGCAGCCAGTTGCTCTTACGAAGAAGACCCTAACTGAGGAAGAGACTCAATCGGATCGAAGGTTGAAAGATAAGGCGTTAGCTAAACTCTTTAAGCATACCCTTCATGCGATGAAAACAAAGTCACCCTCGAATTTCTACAATCTCTCGGATGCATTGGCTAACTGTCCAAATTCGTACTATATCGATTTTTGTCATCTGTCGGAGGATGGTAATGGGCTAATTGCGGATAGAATGTTCCAAATACTATCGAAAGTCTGGGTTTTCGAGTAAACTTGTTGAATATCATGTATATTTTAGGAATATCAGCTTTCTATCACGACAGCGCCGCGGCACTTGTCCGCGATGGAGAGATTATTGCCGCTGCTCAGGAAGAACGATTTACACGAAAAAAGCATGACAGCAGGTTCCCGTCGAATGCAGTGGATTATTGCCTCCAGGCAGGGGAGATCACTGCCGACAAACTTGATTACGTGGTCTTTTATGAAAAGCCGCTGCTCAAATTCGATAGGCTGCTCGAAACTTACATTGCTTATGCTCCACGCGGCTTCAAACAGTTCTTAATGGGCATCCCCTTGTGGCTGCGCCAAAAACTACATTTACCCAGGGAAATGGATAAAGCCTTGAATTATAACTACAAAGGTCGTTACATTTTCACTGAGCACCATGAATCTCACGCTGCGAGCGCTTTTTTCCCATCGCCTTTCGATGAGGCTGCAATTCTAACTATGGACGGGGTCGGCGAATGGGCGACAGGCAGTTTTGGCATCGGCAGAAGCAATAAAGTCGAGCTGTCCCACGTGCTGCAATTTCCTCATTCGCTTGGACTGCTTTATTCAGCTTTTACATACTTTACGGGCTTTCGCGTCAATTCGGGCGAATATAAAATGATGGGCCTGGCACCATACGGCGAACCAAAATATTATGAGCTGATATTGGATAAACTAATCGACCTCAAGCCGGACGGCTCATTTCGTTTGAATATGTCTTATTTTCCTTATTGTCACAAGACCGTAATGACGGATTCAAAATTCGAAAAATTATTCAGCGGTCCGCCGCGCAGGTCCGAATTGCCTCTGACCCAGCGGGAAATGGATATCGCTGCGTCTATCCAGGCAGTCACCGAAGAGATAATGCTCCGTACAACCAAACATGTTTATCGCCAGACAGGGATGAAAAACCTCGTACTGGCAGGCGGTGTGGCTCTGAATTGTGTCGGTAATGGCCGAATCCTGCGCGAGGGGCCATTCGAGAATATCTGGATTCAGCCCGCGGCCGGTGACGCTGGCGGCGCGCTGGGAGCGGCACTATTCGTATGGTATCAACTACTGGACAATGAGCGTAAAGTCGATGGCCGTGACAAACAGCAGGCTTCTCTGCTGGGACCAGCTTATAGCAGCGAGCAAATCCGTCAGTTTCTGGACTCGGTTAATGCCAAATATCATATTTATAATGACCAGGAGAAGTTAATTGAGAAAGTATCAGAGCTAATCAGCCAGGAAAAAGTCATCGGCTGGTTCCAAGGACGCATGGAGTTTGGACCTCGTGCGCTTGGAAACCGCAGCATTGTTGGCGATGCCCGAAGTGAAAAAATGCAGTCGGTAATGAACCGTAAGATAAAGTTTCGTGAGTCTTTCCGTCCATTTGCTCCCTGTGTTCTGAGAGAGGATGTGCAAGATTATTTTTACATGCCGGACGGCAAGGACAGTCCCTATATGCTGCTGGTCGCTTACGTCCAAAACGATAAACGGTTGCCTCTAAATACACCGTTAGAGACACTTAAAGGTTTAGATAAACTTAAAGTAAAACGAAGCTGTGTAC
>CAZVWH010000007.1:0-14909 GCA_964631175.1 uncultured Pirellulales bacterium
ATCTATGATACTTATCTATTTTATATCTTTGAATGCAGGTGTCATAGATTTTAGTTAGTTAGTGTGCGATGATTCGCACCTTTGATTAGAACGGTCTGAAACGCGTTGGAGATTATTATGTTATCTTTAATAGGGAATGACGATGGCAGAATATGAAGATCTTCCTTTTGATGTGCGTCCTGATCTTTCACCTTACATAACGCATCTTACAAAAAATACCCAAGCAGAAGATGGTTATACAGCATTTGATAATCTTATTTCGATTTTGCAGAGCGGTGAGATTTGGGGAAGTAGCACAAAAAAAGGTTTTATCAAAGGATCCAATAGAGCTGTCTGTTTTATGGATATTCCTTTAAATTCCCTCAAATGCGTTTTGGATAATAAAAATGCCAATCCGAAACATCCAAGATACGAGCCATTTGGTGTGATAATAACAAAAAAATTAGCTTTCAAAAATGGGTGTCGACCCGTTCTATATTTATCAGATGAGGAAATGAGAAGGCTTCGTATCCCTGTGAGCGAACGCTGGCGAGTAGTTAAATTTGAAGTTGTTAGAAACCGGTGGATTAGCTGGATTCATGAACGCGAGTGGCGCTGTAAGGGAAACTTCAAAATGCCCACCACTCCTCTTGCAGTCCTTGTTAAGAATACAAATGACGCAAGAAAACTTTTAAAAAAGATAGCAGAAGAATCCGGAAAATTTAAAGTTAAACCTAAAAGTATCATTCCACTTACAGTGCTTTGCCAAGGATTGCCATATCTGAAAAGATAACAATCTGAACACTTGTACCTCGCAGCTCATGACCATCGCATTATGCAGTTAGGTAGAGTGCAATGTGCTACTCTTCAAAGTTAGCTTCGCTACGAAGTGTGATGATTCGCACATATAAGCTCATAAGGGCATAAAGGAGGTAAAGCTGTGAAGAACCAAATGAAACGAATGGGATTGGTTTGCATAGGAGTCGGGATTTTAGCACCTGTTTTTCTCCTAGTTGCAGGAGGCTATCTGACTGCGACAAATGCAGCCGAGGGCTGCTTACTTTTCTTTAGGAGTTATGGAATTGGGCTGCTATTTCCAGGACTGCTTTTCTTTTTCGCTGCGCTCTGGCTGCCAAATGAGAAAGGAGTAATTGCCGGCCTACTGACACTAATCTTCGCCATCCCGGCAGGCACTTCTTTCATAGCCATCCTGGTGAAGTTCGCACACTGGCCAACTATTTTCACAATAGGTCAAGGTATCTCATACGCAATCTTTCTAATGCTTGGCATCGGATTGACCATACGGCAACTGAAACAGCTCTCGAAGGGCCTGCCACAATTTCATTGATAATCAACTACCAGATTCGTGTTTTGGTATTTTATACTAATTGTGCTTAGTTGTTGCGCTCTTTAGGTCATTGCGAGGCCATCGGAGATGGCTGTGGCAATCTCTGGGATAAGAATTGAGATTGCTTCGCTGCGCTCGCAATGACAAGCCGAAGCGCACTTATTAAATACAATTGGTATTACTGACAGATTTTCAAAGAATACCTAAGTATCTTAGGTATTATATAGAACACGGAAATTAAATGTGTTGACTTTTTTGATGGATTGGTGTCGGTACAATACCTAAGTATCTTAGGTATTGTTTTTATATTTATCCTTCAACGATATGATTAAAGTTGTCCAGGGGGACAGTCGTATTTTTTAAGAGCAATGGATCATGGAAGGTGAATGTTCATTGAATTGGACACGACTTGTCCGCCACGATTATTGTGAAGCATGATGCGTGATGCGTATTGCATATAGCGGGTAGGAGGCAGCGTCTATCAGGCGTAGGGTGGAGCAAGCTTCGCCTTAAAAGATATCAAAGGTTATTTTCGGTGGGCCACATGAACGAGGTAGAAATATTTTTCTTTTATCACAAAATAAATTTCCTTGCTTGTAAATAATACAAAGTGCGTTTATACATTAATGGTAACACATTTTTAAGTGCAATCTGGAAGGTGCAATTATGAATGAATTTGAATTAATCAGCCAAGAGTTATTATCCCTAACTGAAGAATGGGAACCAAAACTATTAGCTCTTGGCAATGATGTTATTACTGAACGACGAAACAGTCAAAATCGCACCATCAAGCAAATTGTAGGACACATGGTGGATTCCGCCTCTAATAACACGCATCGAATAATTCACTTGCAATACCAGCAAAGTCCCTTGATCTTTCCGGACTATGCGAATCTTGGGAATAATGACAGGTGGATTGCCATTCAGAACTATCAGCAGGAGGAATGGAAAAACTTGGTTCAATTATGGAAATATACCAATATGCACATTGTCCACATGATTCAGAATATAAATACTGAAAAGTTGGACAATGTTTGGATATCTGCTTTAAATGAAGAAATATCACTCAAAGCCATGGTCGTTGATTTCCCACGGCATTTCAAACTACATCTTAATGAAATAAATGAATTAATAAACAAAGAATAAATGCAATTAACACGTTGTTTACTCCATCCGTCGTTCATTGGCGGACTACTCTGCTAAGATCTCATTCATAAAAAGACTGTGAAAAACGTAGTATGCTACATTGCACGAACATCAAGTTGTGATGCTGGCTTCTTTAGCAATTAAGTTAGTAACTGCTCAATGTCTTATTGTTTAATCTTAGGTCTTTTTGACACAACTATTATTTATATGCTTTTCGAGATAAAAGTGTCTTAATTTCTTCTTCCGCATATGAACAGAATCTGCTTTGAATCCACAGAAAATCCATGGCCGTAACCCGATAGGATGTATCCATGATGGTTTACACAGAGTTGCAAGATTCTTCAAGATGAAAATCGAAAACGTGAGGGCAAAATAAAAAATCCTCGGTCATGGCTTTAAGTCAGGGGCTGAATGCCAGACTTTCATGCCAACTTGTGACAGGATAAATAACATTTCAGATTGGCATTAGTGTAGCATAGTTTGGGGTCCCGGAATGGGGATGATATCCCCTGCCGCAGGCGGCAGGGCTAAATATGAAAGAAGGCCAACGGTATAAAACGCCCCCGAAGAAAACACCCCCGAAGCAGGCTTCGGGGTTAAATAGTTGAGGTTAGTCATTGTGGTTTTTGACGTATTGTATTCGTCGGACTAAATCCTCCTGTTTAAAACAAAACCTTTTATCAAATCCTCGTGTCCAAACTCGACCAGCTCGGTCGTGCTTTTTAAGGGCTGATGTGGTGACATTCTTAAATCTGCTGACTATCTGCCCTATCGGCTCTGGAAAATAACGTGCCACGAGATGAATATGATTACTGCAAACAGCTAAGGCTTCGATAATATAGCCGATACGTTCTGCTTCATTTACTATTGCCCGGCAGACAATATCTTTCTCATTGTGTCTAAGTTTGACCTGTTGTCCTTTTTGAAACTTTTCGCAAAGACAAATGAGTTTCTTATCACCGCGAAGTGTTTGGCCGTCTTTTACGTAACCGCGCTCGTCTCACTGCAACCAGCTACCATAGGTTGTCCAGGTCAGCATATAACCAATTGTCTTTGGCATAATCACCTTATTTAGCCTCCATGCCTGCATGGAGGGAATTTCTGAAAAGAACAAAAAGGTTCATTTCAGCCACTGCCCGGGACTGGATTCGAACCAGCACGCCCCTAAGGGCACCAGCCCCTCAAGCTGGCGCGTCTGCCAATTCCGCCACCCGGGCGTCTCAACTGATAATTGTCCCCGCCAGAGTTTATCCCGCAATCTTGAGCCTGTCAGGAGCAGGCTTTGATGCAGGGCGGAGATAACAACATTATTGACTTCGCAAAGCAATACCGATTTTACAATACGCTACAATATTAATTATTAATTGTCAATTGTCTATCCGGAAGCACAGGGCATTCAGCCATATAATCTAAAACTGTGCCGGGTTGAATAATCACTTTGTATTAATACTTCTGGTAATAAGTAAGTGTTTCTACTGCTATGGATAATGAATCATAATTGGAAATCCAATCCACTACTTTTCCACAATGAGGACTTGCAACGTGCAAAACTTGTTAAAAAATTTTTTTTTTTGTGCGCAAAGTCAATACCAACAGCAACCTCAATAAAGTGGAAAACAAATTCGTAAAAATAGTATTGATTCGATTTTTATCTATACAATAATATGATACAATGATTATGAGAGTCTGCTTCGTAGTATTACGGGGTGGATAGAAAGCGAGACCGGAGGCTTTCAAATGGGTGATTTTATCACACATCAATATAGTTATGGGCTGAGCACATTTAAGAAGCTCATAGTTCCGGCTGTTATTATAGCTCTGCTTATTGGTATTTTTGTTGGTGACATACAGTCTATATATAGTGCTGTTCTCAATAAACCTGTTGCAGCTTCTACGTTTGTTTCGTCTGAAATTGGAACCTTATCTGAGCAGATTAAGCATCTGGTCAAGGGATTAGAATATTCTGATAAGGTGGCCGAAGATTTCGCCAAAATGGTCATTAGCTGGAAAGATGAAAAAGGAAAATCCGTTCTTGTTAGCTGGAAAAAGATACTTGACCAGGCAAAAGAAGATACCGAAAGAGGTAGAATTTCTGAAGGCCAGCTTGCTAAGGTAAAGGAGAACATGGTCAAGCTGCTTAGTGAGAGAATAACTAATGAGATTAAGGTAAATGGCCAGTTCTTTGATCTGGCCGATGTCATCAAATACAGACAAACCCAATGCCTGGGTTATTCGCAGTTAGTTTATATATTAGGAAATTCTATCGGATTGTTAATTAAGCCTATAAATGTGCCAATAGGTGTGATCAAGCTTGTAACCGGTCAATTAGCAGAGTCAGGTCACATAGCCTGTATGGTACAATTATCTGACAGTAAAACAATGGTGATAGACATAGCTTTTCTTCCAAATTTTCCGATGAGTCAACCATTTGCAATAGAGAAGGAATTTATCAAGGTTAGCAATTACTGGGAACTCGAAGATAAAGATAATCCTTTGGGAATTTATAGAAGAATTCAAATATTAGACAACGACGGCCTAATTGCAAGCATATATTATAATCGGGCAAATATACACTGCCGCTCGGGCAAGTATATTAAAGCTATTGCCGAGTACAGCAAAACTATTGAACTCTATCCCAAATTCGCTGAGGTGTATTACAGCCGAGGCAGGGCGTATGAGCATCTGGGTCGATACAAGAATGCAATTCCAGACTATAGTAAGGCTATTGAACTCAATCCAGAATTTTTCCAGGCATATAACAGCCGAGGTCGCATCTATGTAAAATCAGGTCAATTTATAAAAGCCATTTCTGATTTCACCCAAACTATCCAGCTTAACCCAACAGATGCCAACGCATATTATAACCGAGGAATTGTCTTCTGCGACTTAGAGCAGGAAACTCAAGCTGTTTCCGATTTTTCTAAGGCTATTGAGATTAATCCCAAAGATGCTATGTCATATTACAATAGAGGAATTGCTTATGGTAAATTAGGCCGAAACATGCAGTCAATTCGTGACCTCACCAAGGCCACTGAGCTTAATCCAAACATATTGGGGTATATAACAACCGAGCAGTAGCCTCCTGCAACATCAGCTTTATTTTTAGTACTTTGAGCTAATACGTGGCGCAAGCCACCTACAATGGTAATCTCGCAAATTTCGTTTTGATATTTGATATTCTCTTGCCATTTCCGGCATTTCCGACAACAATATCCCTTTGAGCGCCGGTTTTTCCTCCGCGTTTCGGCTATAGGCTGTATATGCAAAGTTGAAGTTGGAAGGTGTCCCCGCAAGGACTGATATTATCGCTTATGCGATGAGCCATCATGTCACCCACGAGGACGGAGTCTGAACAGAAGCTCACTATGTAGTGACCAAACTTTACAAACGATAGCTAAGGTCACTAACTATCATGACAATTGCGATTGTTTCAAGCTGCTTTCATCACATCAAGTTTTTTTGGTAATGGAGGCTCTATAACTATGGACTGTAATATAAACAGGCGCAGTTTCCTTAAGAAGATGGCCGTTGGCGCAGCGACAGTAACATTTCCATTTCAAGCTGGAACGGCTAATGCCTCTGGTAATAAGCCGAATATTATTTTTATCATGGCTGATGATATGGGCTATGCAGACCTCGGATGTTACGGACAGAAAAAAATCCAAACGCCCAACATTGACAGGCTTGCAGGCGAAGGCGTGCGTTTCACTCAATGCTACTCCGGCTCGACCATCTGTGCACCTTCGCGTAGTGTTCTAATGACCGGCCAACACACAGGTCACACGCGTATTCGCGGCAATATGTGCAGAGTTGGAGGCTCGGTCGGATACAAGGGCAAGCGAAAAGTCCGACGAATGTACCTGACCGAAGAAGACCGGACAATCGGCCACGTTCTTCAAAAAGCCGGCTACCGGACCTGTCTGGTCGGCAAATGGCATTTGGGGGCCTATACGCCGGACGCCGGGCCGTTGGACCGCGGCTTTGACGAATTTTATGGGTGGTTGGTTCGGACAGGGGCAACGAGCGGTTACTACCCTGTCAAACGCTATCGCAACCGGGAATTGTTCGATGTGCCGGGAAATGAGAATAACGGACGCAGCTACTACTCTACAGATATATGTACCGATGACGCGATCAAGTTCCTAAAGAACAATAAAGATCGTTCATTTTTTCTCTATCTGGCTTATAACAATCCGCACAGCCCGCTCGAGGTTCCCGAACTGGGGCCATACGTTAATGAGGACTGGCCTAACTATATCAAGACATACGCCGCGATGGTACATCGATTAGACCAAAACATTGGGAAATTAATGCGGAAGCTTATTGAATTGAATATCGATAGAAGGACGATAGTCTTTTTCTGTTCCGACAATGGGCCGCGTAGCGAGCCTACGCAACAGCTCACGGAGGTCGCGGATTTCTTCAACTCGAATGGGCTGCTTCAGGGCTACAAGCGGGATTTGTACGAAGGCGGGATACGTATTCCTATGATTGTTCGCTGGCCCGGCAAAGTGTCTGTGGGAAAAACAAGCGACCTCGCTTGGTACTTTGCAGATTTCCTTCCGACCGCAGCAGAACTGACCGGTGTAAAGCCACCCGAAAACATTGATGGTGCAAGTATTGTGCCTGTCCTGCTCGGTCAAAAACAAGATTTGCCTGACAGGTTTCTGTACTGGGAATACTTTGAAAAAGGTTTTCAGCAGGCAGTTCGCTGGCGTAATTTCAAGGCTATTCGACTCGAGCGGGATGAACCGCTACTTTTATTTGACCTGTCGCAGGATTTGGCAGAACAACATAATATAGCCGACAAGCATCCTGAAGTAGTTGCACGGATCGAGCAATATTTAAAGAGCGCACGCACTGAATCAGCTAACTGGCCGATCCAACTGGAATCATAAAGCTAAGATTACTTCAAATCAGAGCCACGAGCGTAAGCGAGTGGACGATAATTAGGGTATCAGGTAATCAGTAAATCTGGCTGTAGGGTATCAGATTATCAGAGTATCAGGTAGTAGGAAAAAGGAGCAGTTTATGATACGAAACAAGTACATTATTATTCTGGGTGCTTTATTATTGAGTGCCGATATCGGGATAGCTGCTAATGAGCAGCTAAAGCTGGCAAAGCGTTACGTAATCACCGACTATGGGGCACTCGGCGATGGCCAAACAGTGAATACCAAGGCCATCCAAACGGCCATCGACAAGTGCGCCTCCGACGGCGGCGGTGTGCTCGTCGTGGGCAAGGGAACATTTCTTACAGGCTCAATCTTTTTTAAGCAGGGTGTGGATTTGCTTCTGGAAAAAGAAAGCATCCTCAAAGGCACGGTCGAGCCGAACGACTATCCGCAGATCGATACACGCTGGGAAGGTGAGGAACGAATCTGGACAGCAGCTTTAGTCAACTTCTTCAATATGAAGGATGTGAACTTGACCGGCCCAGGTCAGATTGACGGCTCAGGCGATCAGTGGATGGAACGTTTTCCAAGAGGCAGCCGTAAATTGCGTATCGGTCGGCCACGTTTGATTGCCATCCAAAATTGTAAAGATGTCCTTGTATCCGGATTATCATTTAAGAATCAGGCCTGCTGGTGTTTGTTTATTCTCTACTCCGAGAATGTGGTCGTGAAGAACCTCACCATCCGAGCCGAGCACAATATTATCAGTTCCGACGGTATCGATGTGGATTCCAGCAAGAATGTATTGATAATAAGCTGTGACATTGATGTGAATGACGATTGTATTGCTATTAAATCGGGCAAGGACGAGGACGGCCGGCGTGTGAATCGGCCTGCCGAGGACATCATAGTCGAGAAGTGTCGGTTCCGTTATGGCCACGGCGGCGTTTCGATGGGAAGTGAAATGTCCGGCGGCATTCGCAATGTGGAGGTACGTGATTGCGTTGTGGAAGCAGACAATTGGGCCCCGATTCGCTTTAAATCTCAGCCCAGCCGTGGTGGCGTGGTCGAAAATATTACCTATCGGGACATTGTGCTTCAGGACACTCGCAAGGCATTTGAGTTTAATATGGAATGGCGGATGAGGCCACCCATTAAACCGCCTTCAGACCCATTGCCGGTTGTGCGCAACGTCAAGATTATAAACGTCTCCGGCACAGTTAAATCCGTTGGCGACATGCACGGGCTGAAGGATAGTCCTATTCGGAACGTGACGTTTGAAAATTGTAAGATTAAGGCCCAGAAGGGTTTTACTCTTGAGAATGTTGAGGATGTTGATCTTTCCGGCCTCTCCATCGAAGTCGAGCAGGGTAAGGCAATAATACGCAGAAACGCTCAATAAAAATTGAGGTTTTTGGCATTTGATGTGTGCATAGCGCACTCTACATATTTTCGCGGCTGATAAAAAAAGGAGAGAACACAATGAACACCCAAACAAGCTCTATAATTGTAGCAATTGTAGCAGCGATGATAATGCTTGCGTTTGGATGCAACCTTGCGTCGATGGCTGGTGCTCAAACAGAAGAGCCATCAATGCAGCAAAACTCGGACCTCATGGCACGACGGGTAATAAGCTTCAATCGAGGCTGGAAGTTCGCCAAAGGAAGTCACCAGGGAGCCGAAGCGCTGGAATTTGACGACTCGGCTTGGCAAGCGGTCCGGCTGCCGCACGATTGGGCAATTGCAGGTCCGTTCAACGCAGAAGAAAACGGCTACGCCGGCAAGCTTCCCTGGAGAGGACTCGGCTGGTATCGAAAGACATTCACGCTTGATAAGGCTGACGAAGGTAAACGGGTGTATTTTGATTTTGATGGTGTGATGGCGTTTCCAAAGGTTTATGTTAACGGCCAATTAGCCGGCGAGTGGGACTACGGATATATGTCGTTCCGTGTGGATGCCACGCCATACGTTAAGCTCGGCGAAGATAATATGATTGCGGTTCGTGTGGATACACGCCGGCACGGCACTCGATGGTATCCCGGCGCGGGGTTATACCGCAAGGTGACAGAGACCATCTGCGAGCCGGTTCACGTGGCGCATTGGGCAACGTTTGTCACTACGCCGGATGTAAGTGACACGGAAGCCTCGGTTCGAGTGCGCTCAACCGTGGAAAACCACCTTGACAAAGAATCGAAGGCTACTGTAGATGTCGTGCTGTTGGGGCCGGACGGTCAAGTAGCAGCGATGGGCGGAAAGGGCGATACTGTGCCAGCGAGCAGCTCGTCTCTGAGGGGCAAGCGCGAGTTCGACCTGTCGTTGAAGGTGACGAATCCCCAGCGATGGGACATCACCAGTCCGAAGTTATACACTGCCAAGACAATTGTCCGAATGGACGGTAAAATAGTGGATATGGATGTCACTACCTTCGGCATCCGCACATTTCGTTTAACAGCCGACGACGGATTTCATCTCAATGGTCGCCGAGTTCAGCTCTATGGCGTGAACCTGCACCATGACCATGGGCCGCTCGGAGCAGCCTTTTATACTCGTGCGATGGAAAGACAGCTCGAAATAATGCGTGAAATGGGCGTCAATGCCATCCGTACCAGCCACAATCCGCCGGCACCGGAGCTGCTCGATTTGTGCGACCGGATGGGATTCGTTGTATGGGATGAGTGCTTTGATAAGTGGGATAATAAGGCTGGACGTATCAAGGGTAAGCCGCCGTTGGAAGAGTACGGCGAAAAGCAGATTCGCAACTTCGTAATGCGCGACCGCAATCACCCATGTATTGTCGTCTGGTCGATTGGTAACGAGATTGGAAACCAGCCTTATGATAGGGAGGGTAAGTCAGGCGAAAGGGTGAAATTTATGAGTGACTTCGTGCGTAAATACGATCCGACGCGTCCTGTGGGAATGGCCTGTCATATTCCAAACACGGTTGATGAGCCGATTCTTGATGCGCTGGACTTTACCGGCTGGAATTACATGCGTAGGTACGCTCGGTACAGACAGAGCTATCCCGACAAAACCATAATCTATAGCGAGTCGGCCTCGACCTTGAGCACACGAGGATTCTACGAGTTGCCGTTTCCTGAAAGGAAAACAGATTTTTCACAAAAACAACATCAGGTGGCTTCTTATGATTTGAATGCTGCGGCATGGTCGGATATTTCGGATACCGAGTTTAAACTAATGGAGGACGACAGCTTCGTGGCCGGTGAATTCGTCTGGACGGGCTTTGATTATTTAGGTGAGCCGACGCCTTTTGTGCAAGAAGCTCGAAGCTCTTATTTCGGCATTGTTGACCTTTGCGGCATACCCAAGGACCGCTTCTATCTATATCGTAGTTATTGGCGGCCGGATGTGATCACTGTGCACGTCCTTCCACACTGGAACTGGCCCAATAGAATCGGACAAAATGTCCCTGTCTTTGTCTATACCAATGGCGATTCGACGGAACTCTTTCTCAATGGCAAATCACTGGGCAGACGAACGAAAGGAGTGCTGCCCGAAAAGCCGGTCAATTTTGCACATAGCAGATATGCCACTGCCAGCTCCGTCGAGCTAAATAATGTCACTGCCAATGCTAACGACGCCAACAATACCACGCGTTGGTGTGCGGCAAACGCTGACGCCAATCAATGGTGGCAAGTTGATTTAGGTGAGGTAAGGCCCATAAAGTATCTTGCTATAGATTTTGAGAAAGAGGAAAAAAACTATGGCTACCGGATCAAAGCCTCAACAGATGCTTCGTCCTGGCAGACTATCGTAACCAAGAATACAAGCAGGTATCCGCGGTGGGGCGGCCCGACTCAGATATTCCACGAAGTGGATGCCAATGCCAGATACCTGCGGATTGAATTCACCAAGCTGCAACAAGAGACATGGGCCAGTATTCGAGAATTTGGTGTTTATCCGGAAAAGGTAGAGTCAGACTATTATACAGCAACGTATAAGTACCGTTTGCGCTGGAATGACGTTATATATGAGCCGGGCGAGCTGAAAGCGGTTGCTTATAAAGGCGGAAAAGAGATTGGCCAGGCGATTATGCGCACAGCAGGCGAGCCGGCGGCGATTCGTTTAACACCCGACCGGAAAGAGCTTCAGGCCACAGGCCAAGACCTGTGCTATATCTTAGTTGAGGCTTTCGATGAGAAGGGGACACTTTGTCCGCTGGCAGAAAATATGGTTAAGTTCAAAGTAGATGGTCCTGCTGAGATTGCCGGCGTCGGCAACGGTAATCCCCTCTCGCTTGAGCCTTTTCAGGCAAGTTATCGAAAACTATTTTCCGGCAAGGCGATGTTAATTCTGCGAACTGTTGAAGGAAAGCCCGGCCAGGTGAAAGTTACTGCCGAAAGCGATGGTTTGAAATCGGCGGAAGTTACTGTGCAGTGCCGGTAGTTAAACGTTGCCGTACCGGCGACGGCTAAACAAAGTATTTAGCCCCCCAATCCTTCGACTCCGCTCAGGACAGGTTTATTGGGGGGTTCACAAAAAAAAGGGGTGAATTATGCGAATCGCATTTAAGATGTCGGTAAATAAGGGCATGGAGGAAGAATACGAAAAAAGACATAATCCTATATGGAAAGAGCTGGAGGACACCTTAAAAGAGCATGGAGTCATTACTTATTCGATATTCTTAGAACCGACAACAAATGAGCTTTTTGCCTACGCAGAGATTGAATCGAAGGAGAAATGGGATAAGGTTGCAGAAACCGACATTTGCAAAAAGTGGTGGGGGTATATGAGTCCGCTGATGCCCTCAAACGAGGACAATAGTCCAAAGTCGGTCGAATTGAAAGAGGTATTTCACATAGAACGATAATTCAATAGGAGGTAAATAAATGCAATACCGAGAATTAGGACGTACAGGCTGGAAGGTCTCTGCGGTTAGCTTCGGAGCATGGGCCATCGGAGGGGCGTGGGGTCAAGTCGAGGACTCTGAATCTTTGGCGGCGTTACATAGGGCAGTTGAGCTTGGAGTCAATTTCTTCGACACTGCCGATGTCTATGGTGACGGTCGCAGCGAACGGCTGGTGGCACAATTACGCCGTGAGCATAAAGGGCAGATACACATTACCACAAAGGCAGGGCGTCGGCTGAATCCGCATACGGCAGATGGTTACAATCGCAAGAACCTCACAGCCTTTGTCGAGCGAAGCCTCAAAAATCTCGATACGGACACAATTGACCTGCTTCAATTGCATTGTCCGCCTACTGAGGTTTACTATAGGCCGGAGGTCTTTGGCGTGCTCGATGACATGGTCAAGGCAGGAAAAATCCGCTATTACGGCGTGAGTGTCGAAAGAGTGGAAGAGGCGCTTAAGGCGATTGAGTTCCCGAACGTGCAGAGTGTGCAGCTTATTTTCAACATGTTCCGGCATAGACCGGCAGAGCTATTCTTCGAGCAGGCCAAAAAACGCAAAGTGGGTATATTAGCTCGCGTACCGTTAGCATCGGGTATGCTGACGGGCAAATTAAAATCCGACAGCACCTTTGCGCCGGATGACCATCGACAGTTTAACCGGCACGGCGAGCAATTTGACAGAGGCGAGACTTTCGCCGGCGTTGATTACGAGGTTGGCCTAAAGGCGGTTGAGAAATTAAAAGCGCTTTGTCCGACGGGTATGACTATGGTACAGTTTGCCCTTCGCTGGATTTTGATGTTTGATGCGCTGACGTGTGCCATTCCGGGGGCCAAGCGGCCGTCTCAGGCGGATGAGAATTTTGCAGCGGCAGACCTACCCGCCTTATCCAAGAAAACGATGAGCGATGTGCGTGCCATCTACGATAGTAACATCCGCGAATTAGTGCACCATTACTGGTAAGATTATGCCTTATATTAAAGGGCCAAATCAAATCTTCATTTTATGAAAGGCAGGTGCAAAAATGAAAATTAGTTTATTAGTTACTACAATCTTTTTTCTGTCTGCTGCAAATTGTACTTTGGGTACAGATTCGGATATTCGCTTGAATTCTTTAGGTTTCCTTCCTGGAATGCAGAAGAAAGCTACGGTCATTGCCGAGTGTTCCGATTTCGTCGTGAAAAAAGTCTCGGACGGCCAGGCAGCTTATTCGGCTGCAGTAACAGGACCGTTTTCCCAACAGGATGTAAATCAGGTGGTCTGGATAGCTGATTTTTCCCAGGTAACTGATAAAGGCAAATTTTATCTTGAAGTGCCGGATGTGGGTCGTTCCATCGACTTTGAAATCGGTGACACAGTCTATGACTTTGCTTTTTACACGGTGATGCGCGGCTTTTATCTGTGGCGTTGTGGCACAGCGGTCGAAGGCAAACATAATAATATAACTTATTCGCAGGCCGCGTGCCATCTTGAAGACGCATATCAGGATTATATGGGTATCGACGACACGTCGCGGCGAGATGGTACCGGCGGCTGGCACGATGCGGGCGATTATGGCAAATATACTGTCAATGCCGGTGTCACGGTAGGAGCAATGTTTATGGCCTGGGACCACTTCCAGGATAAACTTAACAAAGTTTCACTCAATATTCCAGATACTGCACCGGGCTGGCCGGATTTCTTAAAAGAGCTAAAGTGGGAAATTGACTGGCTCTTGAAAATGCAATATCCGGACGGCTCAGGAAGAGTCTCACATAAGCTGACGCGTTTGAACTTCTCGGGTTTTATTATGCCGGAAAAGGATTTAGAGAAGAGATACTTTACCGATTGGAGTTCTGCAGCTACTGCTGATTTCGTCGCTATGATGGCTATGGCAGCCAGATACTTTAAGCCCTACGATGCCGAATATGCACGAACCTGTTTGGATGCGGCAAAGAATAGTTATACATTTTTAAAAAATAATCCGGATTATAAAAGGTTCCAGCAGGGAGACTTTAGAACAGGCGCTTATCAAACTTCCGACACCGACGACCGTCTGTGGGCAGCGGCTGAGATGTGGCAGACTACGGGTGAGGCTCAATACCTCAGGGACTTCGAGGAAAAAGCCAAAGCTGCTTTCACTCACAGAAAACAAGGAGAAGCACAGTCCTCTGATGGCAAAGTAGATGAGGACTGGGATTGGGGTAATGTCAGAAACCTCGGCATGTTCACTTATGTCCTTTCTAAAAGGCAGGGAAGAAATTCCGAGCTGCTGGGGAATATACGCCGGAACTTAGTTTCGACTGCCGATGCCATCGTTGCCAAAGGAAATAAGAACGTGTACGGCAGGCCCTTAGCCGGCAGATATTATTGGGGCTGCAACGGCACAGTCGCCAGACAGGTGTTGAATTTACAGGTAGCCAACAAAATATCGCCGGATCCGAAATATGTGAATGCAGCCTTGGATGCTGTAAGTCATATATTCGGAAGAAATTATTATAACCGCAGCTATGTCACCGGCTTGGGACATCAACCGCCGATGAATCCGCATGATAGGCGCAGCGGCGCCGACGGCATAAAAGAGCCATGGCCAGGCTATCTCGTGGGAGGCGGACATTCTGCGACGGGCTGGCAGGACATTGAGGGAAGTTACCAGACCAATGAAATTGCCATCAACTGGCAAGCAGCTCTGGT
>CAZVWH010000007.1:15009-53239 GCA_964631175.1 uncultured Pirellulales bacterium
TTGAGGGAAGTTACCAGACCAATGAAATTGCCATCAACTGGCAAGCAGCTCTGGTCTATGCCCTTGCAGGTTTTACCAGCGGTCAGTCCCAATAAGACCGCAGCGAAACATAAAAATTGTATCTTATAATAATGTTCGTTAAAAAAAAGTGTGCACCGCCCACTCTACCTGCTTACTCCATCGAAAGCGGATGAAGCAATTTCAATCAATCGAAAACTAATATTGATAACGGAAGACGGTAGAGCAGAGCTTGCTTCATCATCACTACGATAGCAGAGGCAGGAGGCATGACAAGACGAGATGGTCAGTTTGTGTAAATTAGAAGGGAGTAGATTGAAATGAGCAAGCCCATTTTAACCGGTCTAATATTTATCATCATGGCATTTTGTTCATGTCCTTCGGATTTGGCGGCTGGACAAAGTCACCAGGCCCGTCCTGAGCCGGATCGGAGGATAATACCAATGGATTTTGGTTGGAAGCTCAAGTTGGGTGATGTGCAAGGCGCTGAGCAGTTTACCTTCGATGATAGTGGTTGGCGTGAGCTGGACCTGCCACACGACTGGAGCATTGAGCCTGAGTCCGGAGGTTTCCGCCAGGAATTTCCGACCGGAGGTGCAGGCGGCTATGTCCCTACCGGCGTCGGCTGGTACCGCAAGCATTTCAAGCTGTCGGAATTAGCACACAGCCGTCGCGTTTGGATTGAGTTCGATGGTGTCTATGAAAACAGCACCGTCTGGATAAATGGGCAATACCTCGGCAAGCGACCTTTCGGCTACATAAGCTTTCATTACGACCTGACGCCTTACCTTGTTGATGGGGAAAATATTCTTGCTGTGCGCGTTGATAATTCTAATCAGCCCAACTCTCGCTGGTACAGTGGCTCCGGCATTTATCGCCACGTTAGGCTAATTGTTACGGAGTCAGCTCATGTGGGCCATTGGGCAGTTTATATTACCACTCCACAAGTTAGTGCTGAGTCAGCAACCGTGGCTTTCTGGACGCGCGTCGAAAAGGAGGAAACAACATTAGTGAAGCTGACACTGCGCTCGATTATTATAGATGCCGATGGCAAAGAGATAACCAGCGTTGAATCAGACTTTGAGCTGAAAGGCGGAGAGCAAACCGAGCTTCAACAACAGATGCAGGTCAACTCACCCAACCTTTGGTCGATAGAGAAGCCCATGCTTTACAAGCTGCGCTCGGTGGTTCTCAGAGATGGTAAGCCTCTGGACGAGGTTAATACTGTATTTGGGATTCGCAGGATAGAATATGATGTCAACCGTGGATTCCTGCTCAACGGTAAACAAGTGAAGATGAAGGGGGTGTGTCTGCACCACGACGGCGGCTGCGTCGGCGCAGCCGTGCCGGTTGGTGTCTGGGAACGTCGGCTGCGGATACTCAAAAAAATGGGCTGCAATGCCATCCGTACTGCTCATAATCCTCCGGCGCCGGAATTTCTTGATCTGTGCGACCGTATAGGATTCCTTGTTATGGATGAAGCTTTCGATGAATGGCAGATAGGTAAGATAACCAACGGCTATAATAAGTATTTCGATGAGTGGTCGGAACGTGATTTGATAGCGATGCTCCACCGTGATCGCAACCACCCATCGGTGGTGATGTGGAGCGTAGGCAACGAAGTCAGGGAACAACCACGCCAGGGCGGTCACGAAGTGCTGCGAAAGCTCGTTGATATATGTCACCGAGAGGATCCTACGCGGCCGGTTACGCAGGGTTGCGACAACATCGCCGCCGACGGTGGCTCAACTACGCCGGAGTTTCTTGAGCTGCTCGACATAGTTGGCTATAACTACGTTGACCGCTGGCATGAACGTCGCGAATTGTACTACAGCCTCGACCGTCATGCCCATCCGGATTGGAAGTTTGTCGGCACCGAGGGCGTCTCGGTGTGGGGCGGACGTGGTGGTTACTCTCTGGGAAGAGATCCAAATGTTGTCAGAGCTAACTATACTACAGGCATGATACGCGCCGAGCAGCTTTGGAAGTTTGTTTCAACACGCGACTATGTCATCGGCGATTTTATGTGGACCGGCATCGACTACCTCGGTGAGTCACGTTGGCCCAGCAAAAATGCCAGCTCTGGTGTGCTCGACCTTTGTGGTTTCCCTAAGGATAGCTTCTACTTCTACCAGAGCCAATGGACAGATGAGCCGATGATACATCTGTTTCCGCATTGGAACTGGCCCGGCAGAGAGGGACAGGTCATTCCAGTTCTGTGCTATAGTAACTGTGACGCTATCGAGCTATTTCTTAACGGCAAATCCTTTGGCGAGAAACGTCTTGAATTTCCTCGGCCTGGCAATTCTGGTAGCTGGTACCGATACGCCAGCCCTCCGGTGAATGGTACAACCGCCGACCTGCACCTGTCGTGGGATGTCCCCTATGAGCCGGGCGTTCTGAAAGCAGTCGGAAGAAAAGGTGGCAAAGAGGTCTGCGTTAAGGAAGTTCAAACCGCAGGCGAGCCTTGCGCGATCCGGCTAAGTGTCGATTGTGACACAGTTAACGCTGACAAACAGGACGTTGCCCACATAATGGTTGAGATTGTTGACGCCACTGGTATAGTTGTTCCCACCGCTGATAAGCTCGTGCATTTTAAAATCGAAGGCAATGGACGTCTCATCGGCGTTGATAACGGAAATCCTGTTGACCATGACTCATTTAAGGCCGATCCTTCGACACAGCTCAGGACAGGCCAACGTAGAGCATTTAACGGGTTGTGCCTTGCGATTTTGCAGTCAACTCATAAGCCTGGAAGGATACGGCTGAAAGCGCGTTCGGAGGGGCTTAAGGAAGCAACGGTCGAAATTATGAGTGTGAAATGAAATCGTGTAGTTGGTCAAAAGAAATCAGTTAGTAAATAGGAGCAAAGACATGAGAAGCTATTTGAATATTCTACTTTTGGTTCTTGTATTAGTTATACTCTGGCACAATTCTGTATTATCTGCGGAAAGACCCTGGCCACAAATCTCGAATCCAACTGTTGCGGAGGTGGCTTCTAATTTTAAGACGCCACCGCCCGAATACAGCATGACTTTCTACTGGGGCTGGGATGGTCCCGTTACCGAAGAAGTTATTACTCGTGATTTAGATACGTTTAAGGCAAATGGCGTTAGGGCCGTCACGCTTGAGCCGGGCTATGATATGGAGTATCTGACTACAGGCTGGTTCGAGATGGTGAAGGTCGCGGTCGAACAGGCTCGCATCCGTGGAATGAAAGTTTGGCTGGTCGATGAGGGCAAATATCCAAGTGGTTTTGCCGGAGGAAAATTTTCTAAGGAACGGCCCGACCTGCGGATGCAGGCCTTGGTTCTTGCTGAGCGTCTTAGTGTAGCTGCCGGTGAGAAAATTTTGCGCAAACTTTCGCCTGAAACGGTTAGTGTCGTTGCGGTAAACAGAGAGGATAATACCAGTCAGGTTCTCGATATAAGCAACGGTGAGTTGAGCTGGACGGCACCAGAGGGCGATTGGCAGGTGCTTCTTGTCGAGCACCAGTTCCGCACTTCACCAACGCGAGCCGTCAACAATCCCACTCGCGGCAAGGATACCAGCAATTCCCTTTGCGATTACTTAGACCCGGCGGCGACTCAGCAGTTTATTGAGTTTACCCATGAACAATACAAGAAGTATTTTGGTGAAGAGTTTGGCAAGACGGTTCTGGGTTTCAGAGGCGATGAGCCGGATTACAGCATCCGTGGCATTCCGTGGACGAATAAAATATTCCAAGAGTTTCAGCAACGAAAAGGATATGACGTCCGGCCATACGTAGCTTCATTTTTAACGCGTGGCGATTTGGCGGAGCAGCAACGGCGGGCGAAGGCGGATTACTGGGACGTCTGGTCGGACATGTTCGGCGAGAACTTCTTCGGTGTGCAGGCCAAATGGTGCGCGGAACATAATCTTCAGTACCTGGTCCATCTCAACCATGAAGATAAGATGTTGGACCTGGTTCGCTCCGAGGGAGATTTTTTCAGGTGCATGCGACACGTCCAGATGCCCGGCATAGACACAATCTGGAGTCAGATTTGGATGGACAAAGTAGCAGACTTTCCGAAGTATGCCTCTTCAGCGGCGCACCTTTTCGCGAGACCTCGTGCATTCACAGAAAGCTTTGCGGCTTATAAACCTGCTCCGAATGTCGAGCAGGCCAAGTGGATTTTGAACCATCAGCTCGTCCGCGGTATCAACATGGTCGAGGTGATGTTTGTACCGGCCTCGTCCAAGGGTCGAAGTGGTATGCGTGGCTGGCTTGCAACAGAGCAGTTTCCACAGGTAGCTCGATATTTAAATAGAGCCTGTTATATCCTTTCACAGGGACATCCTACCGCTTCCATAGCGCTTTATCATCCTTCAATGAGTATGTGGCTGGGAGACGAGCAGGCCAATGATTGTGCCCTAACTATTATGCAGCAGTTGCTGGAACAACAGCGTGACTTCGACGTGGTGGATGATCGGTCAATAGGATCGCTGTTAAAGCTCGAAGGAAATGAGCTCAAAAATCTCAGCGGCCAGAAGTATCATGCTGTGATTATCTCGTCGGCGACCGCGATATCCAAGGCGGCTTTGGATAAATTGCAGGCCTTTGCGGATAAAGGCGGCAGCGTTATCTTTGTTGGCCGGACGCCTTCTATAGTTGTTGAGAAAACTTTCCTCAACGTCAGCGGGCCGCCGGCTCTCGATTGGGCGATAATAGAGCCGTCCGGGCAAGTGACCGACCGCGTGATTAAATCGCTGCCTAAATCCGATGTCATACTGGAGCAAACTTGCCCGGCAATAAAGTACACGCACCGAAGATGGCGAGATGCTGAGCTTTATATGTTTTTCAACGAAAGCCGAGAAAAACAAACTCGCAAGGCGACCCTTTCCGGCAGCGGTCGGGTAAAAGTCTGGTATCCAGCAACGGGAGACATTAAGCCTCTGACCGGTGCTTCATCAGAAAATGGTGTCGCAAGCTTGACGCTGGAGTTAGTGCCTTATGGAACGAAATTTATCGTTATCGGTGCAAAGTGAGCGGTAAAACCACACTGGAGGACTAAATGTTCACATGTAAAAAGATAAACATCATTATACTTACAGCTTTCGTGTGTTACCCAGCAGCAGCCCTTGAGCGACAGGATGTGACATTTAAGGTTTTTCAATTTCCTGCCAACATGATACCGCGGATAGATGGCCAAGCCGATGACTGGGCCATGGTGCCTGACGAATATGTCATCGGAACCGACCAGCTCGTAGATGACGAAGGCAAATGGAAGAAATCCGATCCGAATAACCTGGACGTGCGAGTGCGCGTCGGTTGGGTCAAGGGAATGAACCGATTGTATTTCCTCTATGAGGCTTATGATAACTATTGGGACTTTTCCCTTGCCGGTCTGCATAATGATACCTTTGAAGTGGTGGTGGATGCCGACGCTTCAGGTGGTCCTCTGATTGACAAGGGACATCGTGAAATGTGGATACCTAAAGAGGTGGGTGCTGCGGCAACCGCTGATGATAGGATCAGTGACGAGGAAGCCAACTGGGCTATCCACGGCGTCCACGCACAAAACTATCATATCTTTACGCCCGCTGATGGTAAGGACTGGACCTTAGCCTGGGGTGTTCAGCCGTGGATAAAGGAGCTGCCCTTTGCAAATGCAGTTTGCAGCTACGACTTTAAGCCGGGCGAATCCGGCAGGCTCGTGCTTGAGTTTTGGATTACGCTTTTTGATTATGCTGGTCCCGAAGGCCCGGCCCGTGCCGTGGAATCAGTATTGTGGGAAAACAAAATCATCGGCTTGTGCTGGGCGGTAATTGATTACGATGACGTCAACAGTAGCAGCAATAACGGCTTCTGGAATCTCTCGCGAAATCACAAAATGTACGGCAACGCCTCGCATTTGTGCGCGTTTCGATTGATGCCGCTTGAGAAGAAATTTCGTAAACCTATTGAGGCACAGTGGACATTCCGCGTATTGGATATGGACCGCCGCTTAGTAGCATTTAAGGATTTATCCTACGGTAATATAACGTCCTGGAAGTGGGACTTTGGTGACAGTACGGCCTCGACCGAACAGCATCCTATCCATGAATATAAAAGGCCCGGCAGCTTTGTTGTCGTACTTGATATCGGAGGGCCGGACGGCGAATCTCGCCGTTCAAAGGTCTGGGACGTCACGGTAAAATAAAATCTTCAGAACCCCCCAATAAACCTGTCCTGAGCGGAGTCGAAGGATTGGTGGGCTAAATACTTTTTAAGAAGGAGTAGAAATAATGGCAAAACGGATCCTGATAATTTGTTTTCTTTTGGTTATCACACAATTTCTTATGGTCACTCAGCTTGATGCCAAGGTTTTCGACGTTAAAGAATATGGTGCCGTGGGTGATGGCAAGGCACTCGATACACCAGCGCTCAACAAGGCAATTGAAGCAGCGCACGCAGCAGGAGGCGGTACGGTGCACTTTTCAGCAGGCACGTACCTGTGTTTCTCAATCCACTTAAAGAGCAACGTCGGGCTTTACCTCGATCATGGAGCGACGATATTAGCTGCTGAGCCTAACGCCGAGGCTGGATACGATTTGGCTGAGCCGAATCCATGGGGCGATGAACACAAATACCAAGACTTCGGACATAGCCACTGGCATAACAGCCTGATATGGGGCGAGAATCTTGAAAATATTTCTATTCTTGGTCCTGGTAAGATTGACGGCAGCAAAGGCCTTAGCCACGGACTTGATGGCCGGGAAGGCGGCAACATAGGTGATAAAGCGATAGCACTTAAGCTCTGCCGTAATATAATCATCAAAGATATAACTATGTATATGTGTGGCCATTTCTGCATACTGCCGACGGGGGTCGATAATTTCACGATTGACAATATAAAGATTGATACTAACCGTGATGGAATTAACATCGACTGCTGCCGCAACGTGCATATTTCCAATTGCAGCGTCAATTCGCCAAACGATGATGCAATTGTCCTGAAGAGCTCTTATGCACTGGGTTATGCAAGAGCGACGGAGAATGTGACGATAACCAACTGCCAGGTTACAGGATATGACCTTGGCACATTTTTGGACGGCACCTTTAAGAGTGCTCAGCAGTGGTCGCTCGATCGTGGCGGCGTCACCGGACGCATAAAGTTCGGCACCGAGTCCAATGGCGGCTTCAAGAATATTACTATTTCCAACTGCGTGTTCGACCGCTGTAGGGGATTTGCTCTTGAGACGGTGGACGGAGGTTTGCTTGAGGATGTCACTATAACCAATATAACTATGCGTGACATTACCAATTCGCCGTTTTTCCTGCGTTTGGGCAGACGTATGCGCGGCCCGGAAGGCGTGCCTGTGGGCAAATTGCGTCGTGTAAATATTAGTAACGTTATTGTGTATAACGCCGATCCACACTATGGCTCACTCATCATGGGCATACCAGGCCATAACATCGAGGACGTGAAGCTGAGCAATATCAAGATATTGGTTACAGGCGGTGCTCCGAAAGAGCAGGCTGAAGTTGAGGTCCCCGAGCTTGAGACCGGATACCCGGATCCGAGGATGTTTGGCGAGATTCCAGCATACGGCTTTTTTATCCGTCATGTAAAGGGAATTGAACTAAATAACGTTGAAGTAAGTTTTATTAATGAGGATTTCCGGCCTGCATTTATTCTCGACGATGTAAAGGATGCAGATTTCAACAATGTAAAAGCCAAGCACGCCCCGGATGTCGCGACATTTGTATTGAAAAATGTCAAGGACTTTAAAACCCATCGATGTGAGCCGGTGCCGGATATACAAATCAAAAGCGTTGAGCAGAAGAATCTTTAATCCGCTTGGAAATGATGATACACGCATGAGAATAATCTATTTATCGACGTTATTACTGACAGCCATTGTCACTGGAATTAGCCTTGGTGCGGAACCGACTATTAATCAGCCGGCATGGCCGGGTAAGTCCCAAAGGGGCAAGCTGGCCCCCAAGCCTTTGTTCCGTGACCCGATTCACGATGGTGCGGCTGATCCGGTCCTTTGCTGGAATAAGCAGGAGAAGAAGTGGTTCATGTTTTATACCAACCGTCGAGCTAATTTGGCCAAGGAACAGGGTGTGGCCTGGGTGCACGGCACGCATATTGGAATTGCGGAGTCGTCGGACTATGGGGTGACATGGACCTATCGAGGGATCGCGGACATCGACTTGGGCGAGCCAAATCAAATGCCGCAAGGCATGCTGTGCACTTACTGGGCTCCGGAGGTGATCGAGCATAACGGAACCTATCACATGTACCTAACGCATGTACCAGGGATATTTAATGACTGGCGTCATCCACGGGATATTGTACATCTGACCAGTCAGGATCTGTTGAAGTGGACGAAGCAGTCGGTGCTGAAGCTATCCTCGGATCGGGTGATAGACGCATGCGTGCTGCGACTACCGGATGGGACTTGGCGTCTATGGTACAACAATGAACGTGACGGCAAATCCATCTATTATGCCGACAGCCCGGATTTGTATCAATGGACAGACAAAGGCAAAGCTCTGGGCGATCGGCCCGGTGAAGGGCCTAAGGTCTTCCAATGGCAGGGAAAATACTGGATGGTCGTGGATGTCTGGCGTGGGTTGGGTGTATATCATTCCGACGATCTGTTGCACTGGACGCCACAGCAGGAGAACCTGCTGGAACAACCGGGCGCCGGTCCGGATGATCAAGTTAAAGGTGGACACCCGGACGTGGTAGTTAGCGGTGACCGAGCGTTTCTTTTTTACTTTACCCACCCGAGCAGACGCGATGGTGGACCGCAGAGTCCCTATGAACAAGCACGTAGTTCGATTCAGGTAGTGGAGCTCGAATATAAAGAGGCTAAACCCCTAAGGGGCAAGCTTGTCTGCAACCGTGATAAACCAACATATATTCAATTACAGCCTGTCAAAGATGATACTCCAAAATAAATTGCGGACCCCGCGTAAAACGCGGGGCTAAATATTTGGCCCCCAGGGGGTCTTTTTCCTATTAGGAGCTAATGAATCATGGTTAGAGAAAATGTCCTTAGCACATTGTTGATTTGTACTGTTATGTGTACAGCAATCTCACACGCTTCGATAGCACCGAATTACAGCGCTTATACGCTCAATCCGGAATATGAGGAGAATCCTACATTAGGCTGGGCACAGCAGCGTATTGATGAGAAACTTGGCCGTGGTGTTGTGGCTGTGCCGATGGGCCAGGGCAGGGTGTACATAGGCTGGCGTCTGCTCAAAACCGATCCCGAAGGCATCACCTTCAATGTTTATCGTTTAACAGCCGATGCTGAAGTTGTAAAGTTAAACGCTGAACCGGTCCGGAAGACCACGGATTTTGTGGATTCCAATCCGCCTCTGGATAGCGAAAACACTTGGTGGGTGAGGCCGGTGCTGAATGGTAAGGAGCAGGAGGCTTCTGTCCGAGCCATACTTTCGGCGAACCCGCCGGAGCGACAATACATCTCATTGGCGCTGCGAGACGACATTTCAGGTCGTGGGATTCACAAAATTGGTATCGGCGATCTGGATGGCGACGGTGAATATGATTTTGTTATCAAACGCCCCGATGGTATTGTGGATCCGGGCCGTGCGCGCAAAAGTCCAAATACTTTTAAAGTGGAGGGTTACAAGAGTGACGGCACGTTTCTGTGGCGCAACGACCTGGGCTGGTCGATTGAGCTGGGTACCTGGTACTCGCCAATGGTAGTCTATGATTTCAACGGTGACGGTAAGGCTGAGGTGGCTTTGAGGACCAGCGAGGGGGATCATCGCCGCGAAGATGGACGGGTTCTTACCGGGCCGGAGTACTGTTCCGTCTGGAACGGCGAGACCGGCGAGCAAATCGCCAGGGTCGATTGGATTCCGCGTGGCAACCTTAGCGACTGGGGAGATACGACCGGCAATCGCGCAAGCCGCCATTTAATGGGCGTGGCCTATCTCGACGGCAAGACACCAAGCATCCTGGTGCTCCGCGGTACGTATGGACTTATGAAGGCCGACGCATGGTTCTTGAAAGACAATGAACTGGTCAAGGCCTGGAGCTGGTCCAATCAAACGTCTGGCTGGAGGTATCAGGGACAGGGCCAGCATGGCATACACGTAGCCGACATCGACGGTGACGGTTGTGACGAGATTCTGAACGGCTCAATCGCAATCGACAACGACGGACGGATTATGTGGAGCACAGGATACGGACATGGAGACCGATTCTACGTGACGGATGTCGATCCCCAGCGTCCCGGCCTGGAGGTTTGGTATGGCTACGAGGACCCCCATCCACAAAACGGGGTTGGCCTGTGGGATGCCCGCACCGGCGATCTCATCTTTGGCACCAGAGAGGAGATTATCGACAACGAGGTCAGCCTGGCACTCGTCGGCGACATCGATCCATCGTATCCGGGCATGGAATGCTGGTCAGAGCGATTTTTCTTCACCGCTAAGGGCGAAGTTATCGAAGGTGACATCCCGTCTCTGGATGGCCTTCTATGGTGGGATGCCGACGGCCTGCGGGAGATAATCCGCGGCGGTCGTTTCTGGTCACACAAGGTCTCCATAGTCAAGTATAAAGGCTCGATCCTTACATCCGGCATCGAGGGCAGAATTATAATAATGGCTGACATACTTGGTGACTGGCGGGAGGAATTCATCACTTATGTAGGCGGCGAATTGCGCATTTACACGACCGTCATCCCAGCCGTAGATCGTCGTGTTTGTCTGATGCAGGACCCCATATATCGGCTGGATGTGGCTTTCAGGGCCATGGGCTACGAGCAGGTTCCTATGACCAGCTACTACCTTGGCAGTAAAAATTAAAACAACAACTAAAGGGATTTAGACAATCAACGCAATTTTGTTGCGAAAGAACGTTGATATAACAGGAGATGCGCTATGAAAAGGATGTTTGTGAGGTTGGTTGTTGTTTTGGGACTTGTCGTTTGCGCACAGGCTCAACCCTTCGGCAGTAAGCTCAGGGCCGAACTGCAAATAGATTTATCTGGCCGTTGGGCTTTTCAGTTGGATCCTCCACAGGATGCCTTACGGCAAAACGATACAGGCGTAAGCGAAAGGTGGTTTGACAAGACGCCGGCCCAGTCAATTAAACTGCCCGGCTCATTACAGGAACAGGGCTACGGCGAAAAGCCTTCCGCAAAAACCAAGTGGACAAGCAGGATCGGCATGAAGCTGCTGGACGACCCACGGTTTGCAGAATATATTTACGGTGATGATTTCAAATGTCCGTTCTGGCTGACGCCGGATAGACATTACGTTGGCAAGGCGTGGTATCAACGGCAAGTTACAATTCCCAAAGACTGGCAGGATAAGCGCATCGTTTTGTATTTGGAGCGGCCACACTGGAAGACAAGCGTCTGGGTGGACGATAAACATGTTGGCTCGTATGACAGTCTCGGTACATCACATGAATATGATTTAACGAATTTCCTAAAACCCGGCAGCACACATAGCCTGACAATATGTGTTGATAACAGTTATGTGATTCCTGTAGGAAAAGATGCCCATAGCATATCCGACCAGACACAATCTAACTGGAATGGAATCACAGGTAAAATCCTGCTTAAAGCCGACTCGGAAATCTGGATCGATGATGTACAAGTTTTTCCCATGCCCCTGCGTCTGGCGACGCAAGTCGGGGCAGCGGGCGATGTGGTAAATAAACGTATGAAAGTTGATGTTCAATTAGGTAATTCAACCGGCCGGGCAGGACAAGGTATCCTAACTGTTTCCGCAGAAAGCTTCAATACAGCCAAGCAGCATAAAGTATCTGCGAAAGCTGTCCCAATAGAGTGGAACAAAGACAGTGGAAGTGTCTCCTTTGAATACGATATGGGTGATAACTGTTTGTTGTGGGATGAATATCAGCCAACTTTATATCGTTTAACTTTGTTACTGAAAGGTGAGGGAGTAAAATCTGTTAAAGACGTTCAATTCGGTATGAGAGAGCTGGGTATTCAGGATAAACAATTTACCATCAACGGCAGAAAGATTTTCCTGCGGGGCACTCTGGAATGTTGCATTTTTCCACAGCATGGTTATCCGCCGACGGACATTGATGAATGGAAGCACATCATAGGTATCGCGAAGGCTCACGGACTCAACCATTTTCGCTTTCATTCGTGGTGTCCGCCGGAAGCGGCATTTGCCGCGGCTGACCAGCTCGGCTTCTATCTTCAGGTGGAAGGCTCATGCTGGGCGGGTTTCGGCGACGGCACAGCTCTCGATAAATGGATATACGAAGAAATCGACCGCATGATTAAGGCTTACGGTAACCATCCGTCATTCTGCTTTTTCTCACCCAGTAATGAGCCAAGCGGAAAGAATCGGGAGCAATTTCTCGGCCAGCTACTGCAAAGCTTAAAGCAAAGAGATAACCGAAGGTTCTATGTTGCCGGTGCCGGCTGGCCTCAGATCAAAGAAAATCAATATTCAATAGAACACGCTGTTCGGCTGCAGCGCTGGAAAACATTGAAGTTTGATCAGCCCCCTCAGACGTTTGACGATTATCGTGAGCACGTAAATGCTCGACCAATACCGGTCGTCGGTCATGAAATCGGCCAATGGTGTGTGTATCCCGATTTGGATGAAGATAAATATTATACCGGCGTATTAAAGGCGAAAAATATCGAAATCTTCCGAGACAAGCTGCAAAAAGCCGGAATGGATCACCTTGCCCGACAATTCCTTATGGCAGGTGGGAAATTCCAAACCCTACTTTATAAACAGGAGATAGAGACGGCTTTGCGAACTCCCAATTTTGCCGGCTTTCAATTGCTTGATTTGCACGATTTCCCCGGCCAGGGTACAGCGCCGGTGGGAGTCCTAAATGCTTTGTGGCAATCAAAAGGATATGTTACCGCAAAGCAGTACCGGCGGTTCTGTAACGATGTCGTACCATTAGCACGAATGAAAAAACGAATATTTACAGGAGACAGCAGTTTTGAAGCCGTCATCGATGTGGCAAACTATAGCGCCGAGGATTTATCTAATGTCCAGCTTTCTTGGAAGATTACTAAAGACGATGGTAGTCAGATTAAAACCGGTATATTCAATGTGCCTTCTGTACCGACAGGCGGCTTGACGCGTGTCGGTAGTATCGAATATAGTTTAAGTGACATCAAAGAGTCGGCTCGACTGAATCTTGAAATTAACCTTGTTGGCTTACCCTATGCAAACGACTGGGATTTTTGGGTATATCCGGCGACACTGCCTTCCATTGATACCAACGATATTTATATTGCAAGGGGTCTTGATGAACAGATAACGACTAAATTAGATTCCGGAGCCAAGGTGCTTCTGTTAGTCCCTCGCTCTCGTGGCATCGATGCGTTAGGCTCATTTCAGCCGATTTTTTGGAATCGAATTACCTTCCCAAGAAAAAAAGTTCATACAATAGGATTTTTATGTGATCCGAATCATCCCGCATTGGCTAAATTTCCCACCGATTTTCATGCGAGCTGGCAGTGGCAGGACCTGCTTGACAACAGTCAGCCGCTCGTTATGGATAAATTACCTAAAGAGATTAAGCCTATATTGCAGCCGATAGATGACTGGAATAATTGTCGCAAGCTTGGATTGCTTTTCGAGGCAGCAGTCGGTGCCGGAAAGATGCTAATCTGCTCTATCGATATAAATACCGATTTGGAACGCCGGGTTACAGCTCGGCAGCTTCGATACAGCTTATTAGCATATATGGCTTCTGATCGGTTTGTTCCTGAAGCCAAACTGACTTTTGGTCAAGTTAAAAGCCTTTTTCAAGAAATGAAATGATTAATCATCTATCATGCCAATGTTGATTGTGTATGGTCAGTGACCTGTTATCGGTTTATCATTCATGGTAACTACTTTAGCACTTACAATTCTTAGTTTTTGCATAACGGCTGGAGCAAAACCCCGGCACTTCGAAGGCGAGCTTATTGAGGCAGGCAATTCGGGGGCGTCTGTCCAATTGATAGATCGCTACGCATTAGTCAGACGCCATAATGTCACCCTCGATAAACCAGATCCACTAACACCGCTCAGTGTCGGCAACGGCGAGTTTGCTTTCACCGCCGACATTACGGGCCTACAGACATTTCCCGACTATTATCAGCAAGGAATGCCTTTAGGTACGCAATCGCAATGGGGCTGGCATACATCGCCGAACACAAAAAATTATAAGCTGTCGGATATTCTGGAGGAGTATGTTGTAGCTGGCCGCAAAGTGCCGTATGCTTCAGATAAAGGTTACTCTAAAGGATACTCGCCTGCGGCATCTTGGTTGCGTGCCAACCCACATCGTTTGCACCTCGGACAAATAGGTCTGCGGATTACTAAGTATGATGGCTCATCTGCAAGAATTGAGGATTTATCTAATGCATCTCAAATACTCGACTTATGGAAGGGTCTGCTCAACAGCAAATTCGAGATAGATGGACAGACGGCGAAAGTTCTGACTGTTTGTCATCCAAAGATCGACCTGCTTGCAGTCCGCATCGAGTCGAATCTGCTAGGGCAAGGCCGATTGCAAGTTAAGATAAAGTTCCCTTATGGCAATGATAATTGGGGCAAAGCAGCAAATTGGAATCATCCGGATCGTCACACAACACGACAGAGCATCACTGCTCAACAGGCTGATTTGACTCGGATTCTCGATTCTGTCTGTTACTATGTACGAGTTGCTCGTTCGCCCGAAGGCGGAGGTGGAATTCTTGCTATATCTCAACATGAATATGAGGTATATCAAACAGATGGGCGGCCCCTGGAGCTTGTCTTTGCCTTTTCACCGAACGTGATTTCCGAGCCACTGCCTGATTTTGAAACAGTAAGGGCTGCTGCTGCAGAACACTGGCAGAAGTTTTGGGAAAGTGGGGGGGCAATAGATTTTTCGCAGTGCACCGACCCAAGAGCGTCTGAATTGGAACGAAGGGTCGTGCTTTCACAATATTTGACAGCTATCCAGTGCTCAGGGACACTTCCGCCACAGGAGACAGGTCTTGTTTGTAACAGTTGGTTTGGCAAATTCCACTTGGAGATGCACTGGTGGCACGCAGTACATTTCGCTCTATGGAACCGCTTAGAGCTGCTGGAGCATAGTCTGCCGTGGTATCAATCGATTCTGCCCAAGGCTAAAGCCACCGCCCAGCTGCAGGGCTATCCTGGAGCTCGCTGGCCTAAGATGGTATCGCCGGACGGACGTGACAGTCCGAGCACGGTAGGAGTGTTCCTGATATGGCAGCAGCCGCATCCGATTTACTACGCTGAATTGTGCTACCGTGCTCATAAGGACAGGCAAACCCTGGAACGTTATCGGCAGATTGTCTTTGAGACAGCCGAGTTTATGGCATCGTATCCAGTCTGGGATGAAAACAGTCAACGCTATGTGTTGGGGCCGGCTTTAATCCCGGCACAGGAAAGCTACGGACGGTACCGGGCACGAAATCTTAATCCGACTTTTGAGCTGGCTTATTGGTATTGGGGATTGGAGACCGCACAAAAATGGCGCCAACGGCTCGGCTTGGAACGCGAGCCCAACTGGGACCGGGTAATTCAGAATCTTTCGCGTCCGACAGTGCGCGGGGGTGTTTACACCGGCATCGAGACACCGCCTTACACGATTATAGAAGACCATCCATCAATGGTGGCTGCGCTGGGATTCGTGCCGCAGACGCCACTTATCGATCCGAACACTATGAAACGCACCCTCGACTACGTAATGCGGAAGTGGGATTGGCCCAGCACATGGGGATGGGATTACCCAATGCTGGCAATGACGGCTGCACGATTGGGCGAGCCGGAAAAGGCGATAGATGCGCTGTTCATCAAAGCGGAGAAAAACAGGTACTTAGCAAACGGCCACAATTATCAGTCGGCTCGACTGCCACTATACCTGCCTGGTAACGGCGGCCTGCTCACAGCAGTTGCAATGATGGCCGCCGGTTGGGACGGCTGTCCAAACCCACCTGCTTTTTTGCGAAAGCAAGAAGGGGGGCCCGGCTTTCCGGACAATGGCAAATGGAATATCCGCTGGGAAGGCCTTAAACGTATGCCCTGACTTAAACGAGCCTATCTCAACAAGCTCGAAAGGGCTTAGTCGAGCTAATGAACCTTAGATTCGTAGTTGACAGATTCTATCATTACACTTTTCGACAGCCAGAGAAATTCACCAAACCGGAAGTTGCATACCGGAATATTCCTCACCTCAAGGTCTAATGCAACTGTAAAGATCACGTCAGGTTCACACCAACACAGCTCAAGCCCCATAATCTCAATGGTCTATACCGAAGCTGCGTTATGTTTTCTTCGATATGATGTTTTGTCAATGTTTTCGCAGCCAGGTTACAAATTTTGCCAGGCCCTCTTGGATTGTTGTTGATGGATTATAACCTAAATCTTTAGCAGCTTTGGTGACATCGGCGTAAGTTCGTTCAACATCACCCGGCTGAGGAGGCAGATATTCCTTAACTGCCTTTTTGCCGAGCGCCTTTTCGATTTCAGCAATTAAATCATTGACCGAAATCGGATGTGAGCAGCCGAGATTATAAAGATTAAAGCCGGTACACTGTTCTATCGCTGCTAAGGTGCCGTTAATTATATCATCAATGTACGTAAAGTCGCGCATCATAGTGCCGTTGCCATAGACAGGTATAGGCTTTGTCTGCTCGATAAGTTTAGCGAATTTGTGAATGGCTAAATCCGGCCTTTGACGCGGCCCATAAACCGTAAAGTAGCGCAGACAAGTTATATGAATTCCGTAAAGGTGATGGTACGTATGGCAGATAAGCTCACCGGCCTTTTTGGTCGCGGCATACGGTGAAATAGGAAAATCAACATTGTCTTCCTCTGAAAACGGGACCTTTTCATTGTTGCCATAGACACTTGAGCTTGAGGCAAAGATAAACTTAGTGACGTTGTGCTTTTTCGCTGCTTCGAGTAAGACCGTTGTTCCATTGACGTTGACATCGGCATATAGCACCGGCTGAGCAATAGAAGGCCGAACCCCGGCTTTGGCGGCCAAATGAACGATTATTTCAATGTCACTACCAATTGCTTTATTTATTGCTGTGCTATCGCGGATATCGGCTTCGATAAGTTTAAAATTCTTGTTTTTAAGACAGCTATCGATGTTGAGTCTTTTAATCTTAGGGTCATAAAAGTCATCGAAGTTATCAACTCCGACTACAGTCCAGCCTTCTACAAGAAGTCGCTCACATAAATGCGAGCCGATGAATCCTGCCGCTCCGGTGACGAGTGTCTTCATGTGTCCTATCGGATAAATTCTAAATTCTAATTTCTAAATCCTAAACAAATCTAAATTTACAAATACCAAATGACCAAAACATTCCATGGCTTCTAATATTTTTAAGCAAACTCATTGTTTCTCAGGTGTTTTTATCTTCACTTCTGGTAGTTTTAGTTCCTTCCTGAGTATATCTTCAGCTTCTTTTGCAAGTTTCCGAACATATTCCCCGATCTCGACGGCCTCATTTATTACCTTACTCCGCTCTGCTCCAATTGGTTTCTCCCTCACCGCCTGTTCTAAAATTTGCATGTTTTGGATGTTGAGCCTTATAGATCTCCAGTTGTCTACGAGGGTAGGAGGTAAAAGTATCTGATTCATAGAGAGCCACTCACCGTTATCATACAAAAATTTGATTACATCTTCAGATGTACGTTGTATCAGTAGAGTTTGTATTTGGTCGATTAAAGAAAGTGCTTTTTTGCAGGCTTCGAGTTGTTGCTCACCCCTTACCTCTTCCATCCTAATCTGTCGAGCCTTCTTGGTCTGATACCAAATTGCTATACAACCACCCAAAGCTGAAGATATCGCACCGGTCAAAATAAGAAGAAATTCTTTCACAATATAATCCTTCTTTTCTCAAATATCGGGAGTACATCAAAGTATTACTTGCTCTTGGTTACAATCGAGCCGAAGATGTGGGTAAGCTCACCGGCCTCGGTTTCTAATACTTCTCTTTCTTTTTCAAGGTCGTTTTTACCTGCCGTATCGACTAATCTCAACCAGTACCGACTCTCTTTTGCTTCTTTTCTGCAAATCTTTATACGCATGATAAAATCCTTTTTGCTCAGAGCTTCATTTGCCTCGATATAATTTGCTCCAACCGAACCCGAAGCATTGATCAGTTGTCTGGAATCTTCAATGTTAGCTAAAGTCTTAGGCAGCTTCTTCACAAATTTTCTCACCCTACGAGCAAAAATTAAAGTACGTTCCTCAAGGTCATACTGTTTTGTATTTTGTTTTTCGGTCATTTGGATTTGTTTAGAATTTAGAATTTAGAATTTATTTTTAAGGTTTTTTTCGTTCTTCGAATTTTAGCAGCGAAGGCCTTCCAATACTGTGATATTCAATTCCCGCGTTTTTGACTATCTCTGGGTCGTACAGGTTTCTGCCGTCGAAGATAACCGGCTTTTTTAATTTCGTTGCAATAAGCTCGAAGTCAGGATTACGGAACTCCTGCCAATCGGTAAAGATAACAAGAGCATCGGCATTATCAAGTGCGTCGTATCCGTTTTGGAAGGTCTGAATTTTACCCCCCGCGTCTTCCTGTCGCCCGCGGCCCCGTCTAGCGACGGGAGTCGCTGGTGCCTGGAAGACAGGAGCGGGGGCTGCGGGGTCGTAGGCTTTTATTTGAATGCCGCAATCAAGAATTTTCTTTATGCAGTAAACAGCCGGCGATTCTCTTATGTCGTCGGTTTTTGCCTTGAAGGCTAATCCCCAAACGGCCAGTATAGTTCTTTCTTGCCGTCCTTTAAAGTAATCTGTAATTCGTGATGCGAATCTTTCTTGTTGATTCACGTTTACCTGTTGCACCGATTTAGCTATCGTCATTTCAGCACCATGAATGGAGCCTGTGTGAATCAGCGCTCGAACATCTTTTGGAAAACAGCTTCCGCCGTAGCCTATGCCGGCAAACAAAAAAGACCGCCCAATCCGCGAGTCACTGCCGATACCTTGTCTAACCATTTCTACATCCGCCCCGACTTTTTCGCACAGCTCTGATATCTCGTTCATAAACGATATTCTTGTTGCCAGCATCATATTCGCCGCGTATTTTGTCAATTCAGCGGAGGCTGGGTCCATAAATAGTATTCTGCTGCCTCTTCGCATAAATGGGCCGTATAACTGGGCCATTTTTCCTTGAACGTCCGTATTAGCCGTCCCAATGATTATCCTGTCGGGACTCATAAAATCCTCAACGGCGGAGCCCTCTTTCAAAAACTCCGGATTGCTGACGTAATCGAATGTTGTTTTTGTTTTGGATTTTATTATTTTTGTAACCTTTTTATGCGTGCCTACCGGTACGGTGCTTTTTGTAGCTATAATATGATAGTCACTTAGACACTCAGCTATTTCAGCAGCAACTGACAGGACCACCGATATGTCGCATGAGCCGTCTTGTGCTGAGGGAGTGCCAACCGCAAGGAAAATAATAAGTGAGTTATCCACTCCAAATTTTAGATCGGTTGTAAAGTGCAGTCGACCGAGCTTTTTGTTGCGTTTGACTATCTCGGTCAGGCCAGGCTCGTAAATAGGAATTGCTCCATTTTTCAGGTTGGCAATTTTCTTTTCGTCGTTATCGACACATACAATATTATTGCCGGCCTCGGCCAGGCAACCGGCTGTAACTAATCCGACGTAACCAATTCCGACGACGCAAATTTTCATTCAATGGTTTCCTATGGAGCACTATGGACAATGGACTAAAGATAACCTGCACCGCAGGGGTGCAGGCTAAACATCGTCCCTCGTCATGCGTTTTCAATGGGCTCTAACATATCGACATCAATTTCTACACTTGCTGCCTGGCCGAGCATATCTATTTGTAGCACTAAACGCGTAGCGTTTTTTGTCGTCTCGACAATGCCCTGCAAGTCAAGGAATGGCCCGGCTATAACCCGACACCGTTGGCCTGCTTTGATGTACTTATATGGCGTCAAAGGAGCACCGGCTCGAAGAGCTTGATCAATCTGTTGCAGCTCACTGAGTAATTTCTCCTGGTCTTTGACCTCGATTAGATTCGCGACACGATTGGTTCGCAGCAATTCAATCCGTTGATGTTCTTCGCCGCAAAAGAATAGATATCCACTAAATAGCGGTAGAAGCGACCGTAACGTTCTGTGCCTTCGACGCTGGACTTTCCAGGTCATCGGAAGAAAATAAGGGATGCTTTTTCCAATTAAATCATGTGCCAGGGCCTTTTCATTCCTGCTTTTGGTGTGGGCCACCCACCATAGGCCGATAAAATCGCTGATTGATTCTTCTTCGGGCCAAATTATCGGCGGATTTTCACTTGCTTTAAGCAACTTTATTCTCTTATCTAAACCAGTAATTACTTTTAGTCGATTAGTTAAAAGAGGTTATAAGATTTATCATTTGCCGTAAGGCATACTGCGTAGATAACATGAAAATAACCAATATACAATAGTAAATAATAAATTTTGATAAGACAGAATACAGAAGCCTGCCCCTTCAACTATGTTCAAGGCAGGCTCTGAGCAAAGTCGAAGGGACAGAATACCAGCTCCTGATCCCTAGCCTCTGAATTCTGATGATTAAAGATGGTTTGAACATTTTGTTCACTTGTATTGGCAGACGGGTCTCACTGCTCAATAGCTTTCATCGAGCAGCAAGGCAACTGAAGATAGCCGCATCTCTTTTTGGTACAGATACAAGCAAGTTAAGCTCCGCATTACAATTGTGCGATAAAGGTTTTTTAGTTAAACCGATAACCCACAACAGCTATATCAAACAACTGCTCTCTATTGTCAAAACCAACAAGGTAAAATTACTTGTCCCTACTGTTGATTTGGACCTGAAGCTTCTCGCACAGAACAGGTCAAAATTCTCTGCTTTGGATTGTCTCGTTCTTGTTTCCGGTCCGGAGGTAGTTGAAATCTGCCAGGACAAGAGAAAAACGTATCGTTTTTTGGTTAAGAACGGTTTTGATACTCCCAGGACGTTGAACGTTCGGTCAGTGCTTTCAAAGCAGCACCAGCAGGAGAAATTAAGTTGGCCCTGTTTTCTAAAGCCTTGGGATGGTTATGCCAGCAGAGGCAACGCTGTCGTGAAAAACCGGCAAGAGTTATTATTCTTTTCGAAAAGAATACCAAATGTTATCTTTCAAGAATTTGTCGAAGGAATCGAATATACATGCGATGTGTATGTTGACTTTAATATGAAGGTTCGCTGTGTTGTGCCGAGAAAACGCATCGAGACAAGAGCCGGCGAGGTGAGCAAGGGACAAATAGATAAGAAGCCTCGAATTATGAGCGAGTCTGCGAGATTGGTAGAAACGCTTGGAGCAGGGCCCGGGATTATAACTTTGCAATTATTTTTAAGCCCGAATGATAAAGTAAAGTTCATTGAAATAAATCCACGATTCGGGGGCGGCGTTCCTTTGTCAATTAAAGCTGGCGCAAACTTCCCAAAGTGGATATTACAAGAGCTGCTCGGAATAAAACCAAATATTCGTTTCGATGGATTCAAGGATGATCTGATTATGCTTCGCTACGACAGCGAAGTCTGGCTGTAGAGGATAGAGGACAGAGGACGGAAGACGGAAGATAGAGAACAGAGGACAGATTGATTCTGAATTCTAATGGTCGCGAGAAGAGTTGAGAGATGTTTGATAATATAATAGGACCACATAGGCCGGTTACGTGGATGGTTCACTTTTGGCCGGTTTTAGCCGTGTCATTTATTGGCTCACTTGTGGCTACCTGGCTATGTAAAAAGATAGCCATAAAATTTGGAATTGTTGATCGGCCTGATGACTTAGTAAAGACACATAAAGCACCTATAGCATATCTTGGTGGTCTCGGTATGCTCATCGGCCTAACCATTGGTGTATTAGTGGGTATAGGTTGCATGCGGTATGAAGAATTTCGTGGCTCGGCTTTGAAATGGCTGCTGGGAATATTGGCTGGTGGGACAATAGCATGTTTTGTCGGACTGACCGATGATATATTCGATATAAAGCCGAGACAAAAGTTTCTCGGCCAGATTGTTGCTGCAATTATTTTGCTGTTGGTAGGTATCACGCCGAATCTGCAACGCATTGCTGGCCCGCTAAATCTGCCGATGCCTCATAATCTCGAAATGATTCTGGGTGTTTTTATCGTGATATTTTTTGTCCTCGGTGCAACGAACTCATTAAATCTGCTCGATGGACTCGATGGACTTTGTGGAGGTGTAACGACCATTATCACTCTTGCTATGCTGCTTTTATCGATACATCTTGCGACCTGGGGATACAGCGAAGTCGGTGACCCTGTGCGGATTATAATCTGTCTTGGACTCATAGGAGGCGTCTGTGGATTTTTGCCTTTCAATCGGTATCCAGCCAAGATATTTATGGGCGATGCCGGCAGTATGCTTCTGGGCTTTATGGTAGCTGCCCTAATGCTTTTATTTGCCGAGGGCGTTCCGCGTTGGTGGATGGCTTCAATCGTTGTCTTTGGCCTGCCCATTCTGGATACTGCTGTTGCATTAATACGGAGATTACTGAATCACAGGCCTTTATTTGTCTCTGATCGCGGCCATATCTATGATCAGATGATTGACAGAGGAATTTCGCTGAAAAGGACCGTTGCTATTTGTTATGCACTTGCAGGCGTATATGCTGTGATTGGCTTAGCAATGAGCCAGATCAAAACAAAGTATGCCGCGGGTATCTATGTGATTGTCTTTGTGGTCTCCGGAACAGTGGTATGGAAGAAGGGCTACTTAAAGATGGAAGGTCTGCGCGGAGTAATTCCCGAAAAATAATAGTTTTTCAACTGATTAAATGGTCACTGTTAAATACTGTGTATCGTCGGCAAAACGTATCGCTCCTTCATAGATAGCGGGGATTAGGAGTGTATCACCTGCTCTGAATTTGCCGCAAGGCATCCCTTTCGGGACAACAGGATTTGTATCGGCAGAGAGAATTGTTCCGGAGCCGGTTAAAATAATCAATGTTTTTATCTTACCTGATGAGATGAATGCCTCGCAGTTTTTCCCTTGTGCGCCTTTGTCTATCTTGAAATATTCGCAGTCCACGAGCCGACCCACCGTTGTTACCGGAAACTTGTCGCTATCCATATTGAAATTGATGCTTTCCAGAGCTTGTTCGATGTGAAGCGGCCTGGTCTTGCCGGTATCATCGACTCTGTTGAAGTCAAAGACGCGATATGTTGTATCTGACGGAGTTTGAATTTCAGCTATTAACAGACCTGCACCGATGCTGTGGGCCGTACCGGCCGGAAGAAAGTGACACTGTCCCGCTTCGACTGGCACTTTTTGAAGCATCTTATCAACAGTGCCATTTTTTACTGCTTCGGAGAATTGCTGTTTTGTTACGCTCTTTTTCAGACCTTTATAAATTGCCGCATCAGGTTCAGCAGATATAATATACCAGCACTCTGTTTTAGGTTCGCCCTTGCCCATTCGTTTGCAGGTTTCTGGGTCAGGATGGACCTGCACGCTCAGGATGTCCTCGGCGTCCAGAAATTTAATCAGTAATGGAAAAGGTCCTTTGAAATTTTTGTCACCTGTAATTTCTTCTGGAAACTTTTGAATTGCTTGGCTGAGCGTCTGGCCAGCCAATTCACCATTTGCAATGATAGATTTATCATCCGGCAGATCAGCCAATTCCCAGCTTTCGCCGATCTTTTCAAAGGGCGGGATGTCTTTATTAAATACTTCTCGCAGCTTTTGTCCGCCCCATATTCGCTGCTTGAATATCGGCCTAAATTTCAGTGGATAGAATTTCATAATCGTTATACTAACTTTACGAGGTTTCGTTGTCCACAATACAATGCAGCTATTATCAATTCACCTCCCAGAAACAATGCAACAGCAGGGCCGATTGAAAAATCAAGATAATACGCAAACAATAAGCCTGCCACTGAAGCTACAGTCATCGCTGCACAGCTTATTAGCATTCTTATACTCCAATTATATGAGAACAAAGCTGATATTGTTGCAGGTATTATCAGAAAGGCAAACACCACCACAATACCGGCAATTTGAACAGCTAAAGTGATTACAATACCAAGCAGCATATAGAAGACAAAATCCCACATTGCTGTCTTGAGACCCTCGGCATGGGCCTTGGCGTAATTATTCGATAATCTGTTCAACGGTTTTCGGAAAAAGTAAAAACAAGCTCCTACGGCTGAAAAAACAAACAGGCTTAAAACAATGTCCCGCCAATTTGTCCAAAGGAGACTGCCGGATAATATTTGCTGTACATGCACGTGCCCGCCGGGTGCAATACCAACCAAAAATAGAGCTCCCGCTGCAGCAATTGCATAAGAGATACCTATAACCGCCTCAATTGAAATTTGAGTAATCCTGTTTCTTATTACAGCAAAAAAAGCAGCCGCTAACAAGACACAACCTAATGCGCATATATATGCGATAGTAGAATCCCCGTGCACCTTGAATGCAAGATGGGCAGCAATAGAGCCAACTGCTGCGATTTGAGCTAAAGCTATATCGATAAAGATAACTTCCCTTTTAAGCACGTGTATCCCCAAATAGCCGAGAATGGAACCCATCAGGATACAAGCAAGAAAAGGTAAACCTAAAATTTGAATTATCGGCGGCATCACTCATATCCTCTCATATGAACACTTTTTTGTTAGAAAACAGACACCGAATAGATACAGCGGCAACGAAGAAAACGCCCAGGCACAAGACTAAGCTGGGGCCATACGGCAGATCAAAAAAATAGGATGAGCATAGTCCAATCAGACAGGCTATAAAGCCAGCGCTCCAACCTATTACAACAGCTCCAGCCCATTTTTTGGTAAACATCGCTGCAATAGCCGCCGGGATCATCAAAAAAGCATAAGCTAACAATACACCTGCAATAGGAACGATTAAAACCGTAATAATACCCTGAGTTATAAACAGCAAGAAGTCCCAAAGCTTTTCATTTTTCACCATAGAAGGATTCTTGGCTAAGCCTATAAATTTATGGCGAAACTTATAGTGAAACAGCAGCAGGATGATATATACAATGGTTGTAACAGAAACCAGCGGCCAGCTTACCCATAGCATAGAGCCTGCAAGTGTTTTAGTTACGTATGCTTGGCCGCCACGAAGCTTATCTCCCAGCAAAAGTGAGGCAACCAGTGCCAGAGCATACATAATGCCAATAACCGCTTCGCGAGGTATGGCTTTACTTGTTGGCTTTATTAAAGCCAGCAACATTGCACCGAATATTACCGCTATCAACGAGGACATATAAGATTGAGCCGTGCCGTATTTTATTCCCAGACCTATGCCGACCAGAGCACCAAAAGCTGCCAACTGATCCAGGACCAGATCAGAAAATATCAAGGTGCGTCTAATTATGTGCAGCCCTATATAGGTATGCAGAATCAAGACGACCGCCAACAGAGCAATCTGGACCGAAAAAAATCTTATTATTTCTGACGTCATAATGGTATTTCTCGATTACTGTTTGTTCAAAATACCTTTCTTTTCCGCTGCTTTTAAAAGCTCATCAATCCAATAATCAAAAAGTTTAAAATAATCATCTACACCCTCGGCACCACCGACATACAGAGGAACTATAACCGCTTCGGCATTTGTCCTTGCTGCAACTGTTCGTATCTTTTGTTCATCGAAGTAGTTTGCTGCCAAGATAATACTGATATTTCTTTCTCGCATCAGATTAATTAAGTTAGTCACATGCTTCGGCGAAGGTGGTATTCCAGGCTTGGGTTCCACAGTTCCTGCTTCTTCCAGCCCAAATATTTTCACGAAGTAAATCCAGTTTTTGTGATAAGTAACAATCGGCGTACCACGAAGCGGAAGCATCTTTTTTATCCAACCACCGAGAAATTCAGTTAGTGGCTTTCCTTCAAATTGCTGCTCTTTAAGAAAGCCTACCAGCTCACCCTGTTCGGCAAGGCTGCAAAGCGTATCACCGCCGAGCATTTCTACAAGCTCGGCACCAAACAACTGCTCATCAATCTTTCGATGTAATTTATTTAAATTTTGTAAATATGTTTCTTTGCCTTCAGAGTCATTTTTAATCAATACCGTAGCTATATTGCGCGCAGCTACTTTCATTTGGATAGGACTGCAAGTGACATGGGGATTACCGTAAATATGAACCCCACCTTCTGCTCTTGATATTGTCTTAGGTTTTTCTAAGAGCTTCATACCACTGGATGTGGATACATAGCCCGGCTGGCCGCTGCGAATATTTCCATTGCCGGAATTATCTATTACAGTTTGTATCCAAAGCTCCAAGTCCAGTCCCGTGGCGACCAAAACATCAGCATTTCGCAGGGCCGTAGCAAATGACGGCTTAGGACGAATAAAATGGGCGTCTTGATCGCCCCGGACAATAGCTTTCACAGTGACACGGTCGCCCCCAATAACTTTTGCAAAAAAGGCATAATCCGGCAGTGTTGTTACTACATTCAAACTTTGTTTGGCATCCGCTCCCAGCGGACTCATAACTGGAAAAAACGAAACCAATACGATTATTACTAATCTCTTGTTCATAGTAACCTTACTCCCTTTCGTTAATAACGCTCATGCTTATGTGGGCCGGCTGAGAATATTAACTGCAGCCAGACGATGTGCTCAGGATTGTCTATTCGCTTGCCGTTGCTGTAATCATACTCTAACCGAAACTTTACAAATGGGCTCTGCCACCAGGTAATATATGGGCCAATTTGCCATAGATATGGATTATCACCTGTTACAGCCAATGGTGACAGTGAGAGCGAGCTGGATAAATCAGCGTAGCTTTTGGTATCGGGCACATAGAAGTCGCCTCTGATGCCAATATCAATTGTACGCGAAATTTTATTTTGTAAATAGCTGTACAAACCCCAGGCGTTGAGAGTGTCAGCACCTGAGTCATCTGGTGCCAGGAGTTTTTTATTGAGCCAATAGGCCTCACTTCGCCATTCAACATTACGGTATCGCATCTTTTCGGTCGGCTCCCACAGCAACGACAAATCAGCCCCCAGCACAGTCGTCATCTGACTGCTGTTTTGCTTAGTTCCGCCTTGAATATCCCATTCGTCGTTCCAGCCTAAAAGACCTGTCAGGCCCCACTCCAAATAAGTATCTTTTGATATATCCCGGTAGTTCTTATAGTGTGCAAGAAAGCTCGGCCTATTGCGTGCGTTATCGCCAAACAAGCGGCTGTTTGAGCCATCTGTCACCTGGAATGTTAATTGTTGTGTTGTGTCACCGATAGGTGGCATCATCCAGTCAAGTGACAATCCGCTTTGATTCAGACCTCCGTTACCGAAGATTTGGCGAAGAGCCAGCGGAAAGTCAACCTGGTCTAAAGCGTGTTTGTGCCAGCGGTTGACCACACCAAACTGCTGACGAAATTTGCCCAGCGTTAAATTAAGGTCATCCGCAATATCGTACAAGGTTATATATCCCTCACCGAGAGTGGTTTCATCCTCAGTTACCGGTATCGCAGCCTTAAATAGAGTGTATGGATCCAGCCATGACTGAACATGAATATCAAGAACTCGAAAATCAAAATCGCTGCTTTCTTCAGAGGTGCTATCCTGTCTGCTGGAAAACAAGAAATCACCGGCAAAGCTTATTTCAGGATTGAGAGCCTGAAGACTCAAGCCTCCGGATTTGAACGTTACTTCTTCCGGTTTTTCCTCAGCAGCCGCTTTTTCACTGGCCTTTGCCTTTGCTAATTGGCGCAGGGAGGTAAGCTCATCCTGGGTCTTTTGTTTGGTAGTCACAGTGGAAAGCTCATCTATCTGTTTTTTTAGAGCAGCCATTTCAGCGTCGTGCCTTTTCTGCATCTCAATAATCTGCTGCTGAAGCTCCAAAACCTTAGCATTTAATTGCTCAATATTTTTTATATTGTCCTCTTTTGCTATGGCTGTAATATTGAATGCTGTTAGGATAAATAGTATTGAAGTAATAAAGATCCTCTTCATCGTTAAGACCCTTAACAGGATTGCTTTAGACAACAAATATTCTTAAAGAGCTTAAGACACAAATAAGTTGACATATTCTGCCCACTTATTGTGATTCAATTATGTTGTGTTAAAGTTTTAACGTGCGAAAGGAGGAGAGCGAGGAACAGGAAATCTGGCATCAGAAAATTCCGGGGAGGTTTGACAAATAAAGACGGGAGGATATTCAGTTCTGCTTGTTTCTTCGATTTTCGGTTCTGCAATTATGCCGATTTTATTGTTATTACTCAGCAGTGTTTGACAAATCGGACATCGGCTGGAGCTATGGTTGACTGAATGTTTATGGCTGTGTAAGTGCATTTCCAGTATCAGCCCAGTGACCATGGCCACAAAGCAAAGGGTTGTAGTTACCAAAATAACTTTTCGGACTGATCGATTCAAATTAAACCTTTCGTTCTATTTATTTCTATTTTTACAATGAACTAACCGTCGCCGTGCCGGACTTCGGCGAGCTCAGCCGAGCCGCGACGGCTAAACTTTGTTTCTTCTTTATGCACATGCCGGACATAGACCTTCAAGCCGAACCTGCTGGCGCCGGATGATAAAACCTTTATGTGGACTTTTTGCCATAGGCAATTTCATTCCTATAAGGCAGTGTGTGTGGCCGCAGCTTGTACAGGTAAAATGAGGGTGACACTGAGTTTCGCTGCAGTCCTGAGCCGATTCAAAATGCCACGCTCTTTTTTGCATGAAAGCCTTATGCACCAGACCGGCCTCGCAGAAACTCTCTAAAGTTCGGTAAATGGTAACTTTATTGAAGCGTTTTTTATCTAATCGTTTAGAGATCTGTTTCTGGCTAAGTGGCTTCTTTGCAGTTAGCAGCACTTTCAATATTGACTCTCTGCATCCGGTGCGGTAAAGCTTTACTGTTTTTAACATCTTTCGGACATTTGAATCTGATTTATGTTTCTTCATTTTAGTTTACCGCTTCCTTACGGTCGCGGCTCTGTTTTTGCTGTTGTAATGGTGGGCATGTGATAGATTACCTTCCGACTTAACAAATAACAGTGGAAAAACTATATCGCTGAAACAGCAGGGCAGCCATACAGCTAAGAACAAAAAAACAAAACTGCCTAAGGCTTTCCATAATGACAGATGCCCATCCATAGCCATAATGATGTGAAACGAAGAAGCCCAGGTGCTCAGCAGAACGTGACCGGCGTGCGGGAATTTTGTCTTAGGCCAGTAGTATGCTATCAGTACACCTGCGATAGCCGCTGGTATTACTATCTGCCACTCTTCAATGAAGCCAATGTGAACGCGTTCAGCGAAGCTGGCGTGTTCATGGACGTGAATGTGCATACCCAATAGAATCTCACCGATGTAAGGAATCAGTGAATCGCTGAGTGTTGAAATTCCTATTGAACCCAGAAGTCCGATCAGCAGCATCTCAATGAATTTTCTCTTTTTAGTGTGAAGCTCAAATATGGAGGCGGTTACCATCGCACTTAGAAGCACGTGCGCCGGATGGAACATATAAAATATCCTGAGGCTTGCTTGCTGCTGAAGGTTTTTGAACAGCATCATACAAACGAGACCCGTTAATGCCCCGAATAACGTAAATGGGGCATGAGTCTTTAGCTCTGTCAAAATGGTAATGAGACGTCTTTGCATCTAAGTCGTGCCCTATAAGAGACATAGTTTAAGAAGCTTCTTGACAGTAAGAGTTACTTTATTTCTATTACGAAGAATTTGCAACTAAGTTGCAAATATTTTTAGATTTTTTTTCGCTGTTATCAACTGAGGAATACATCAAGAGAACAAAGCAAGACCAAGTAATGTTGTTATGGGCTAAAAAGCAATTGCAGGTTTTAGCTTGGTTGGGTACATTATCCTTCCTGTTTGTTAGATAAAACCCCGCGTAAAACGCGGGGCTAAATAATTGGCAATTGGAAGCGTAATAGGGACTTAACGACGAAGATAAAAGCAGAATGGAAATAATACAAACAATATCGGACCTTCAAAAGATAAAAAAAGGCTGTGTGCTGACGATTGGAAATTTTGATGGTGTTCATATCGGCCATCAGGATATTCTTGCTGCCGCTAGGAAAGCTGCCGAAAAAAACTTGGCGGAATTGGTAGCAATGACATTTGAGCCGCATCCGGTTGCGATTTTACATCCGGAGAGGACGCCGGGAGTATTGACGCCTTTGGAGCTTAAAAAGCATTTACTGGCAAAATTCGGCGTAGATTGCTTGATCATTTTAAAGGGCAACAACGAATTGTTGAATCTTTCGCCAGAGGATTTTGTGAGCCGTTTTCTCGTTGAGAATGTTCAGCCGAGCGTGGCTGTTGAGGGTAGCGATTTCAATTTCGGTGTCGGACGATCGGGAAATATTGATACGCTACAGAATTTATGTGCGGAGAAGGACTTTGAAGTTACTGTAATCGAGCCGAGACAAATAAAGCTTTCAACAGGTCAGATTGTTAGAGTTTCGAGTACCATGATTCGCTATATGCTCGAAAGCGGCCACGTTACCGACGCTAATGCTGCTTTAGGCAGGCCTTATCGGTTGGCCGCGCAAATCATACCGGGCCGGGGCATAGGGAAAAGATTGGGTTTTCCGACATTAAATATGAGAAGACCTCAGCAGGTAATTCCTGCTGAGGGTGTCTATGCCGGCTTTGTCCGTATCGGGCAGACGATAGAAGATGTTCTCCGCAAGGAGTCCCTAGGACTGGCTTGTGAGGAGAAGATCCCCGCTGTCTATAGTATCGGCCAGGCAAGGACATACGGTGACGAATTTCCATTACTGATAGAGGCGCATTTGCTGAAAGAGAACGTTGGCAGTTTCGTCGGTCAATATATGGCTATGGATTTTATTGAGCTTATACGCAGCCAGCACAAATTCAAGACCTCTGAAGAGCTTTCCGCCCAGATCGCAAAGGACTGCGAAAAGGCAAGGAAGATTTTAACGGCACAGCGATATGAACATTGTGATGAATAGAGATGGATTACCGCTCCCTCACGGTCGCGGCTCTGTTAGGTCTCGCGGCCCTGTTAAATATCCTATTGCATATCTTATAACTTTTACAACCTATGGAACGTGGCTGCATGGTGACAGAAGGGGAAGTGTCAACAGGGAAAATAACCAGTATGGTAGCTCTTTCGTAGCTCCAGCTCCATACTTGTGCAGAAAGGAGAGAGATAACCTCAAGAATCCAAAGTTTTTGTTAGAAAAAAGCCAAAGGAATTTAGTCTTGAAGAGCATTCTTCAGGTATGTAAATTTCGTGGCTGGTTAGCCCATGCAGTACACGTTAGAAGCAACCATGTTCACATCGTAGTAAGCGGCAAAGAAAAACCGGAAAAGATGATGGCTGATTTTAAGGCTTATGCCACCAAAGCGATAAGACAAAGTAATAACAGCATACCGACATTCAAGAAATATTGGACACGACACGGCAGCACAAAGTACCTTTGGACGAAAGAAAGTCTTGCATCAGCAATCGGGTATGTTAAGAATGAGCAAGGTGAAATGATGGCCTTTGGTACGATATACAAACAGAGCCCCGAACGTAAGTGAGGGGAAAGTGAAAGGACAGAGCCCCGAACATAAGTGAGGGGAAAGTGAAAGGACAGAGCCCCGAACGTAAGTGAGGGGTAAAAAAACCGAACGTAAGCAAGGGAGAATTTATAGGAGGTTACCATGAAACGTAGAAATTCGAAGAGCCTACGAGATGTCGCTGTTATCTCCGGCAGGTTTTTGCCAGCTTTATTCTGCCTCATTCTGTTAGTTGGGCCGGCCTGTCGGGTAAATGCCGGTTGGGAGCAGGTCGATGAGATATTAAGCAAAATTTCTGCCCCGCAATTTCCGGATCAGAATTTTAATATCACTGATTACGGTGCGATTGGAGATGGACAGACGGATTGTACCGAGGCATTTAAGAAAGCTATATCGGCTGCTAACCAAGCTGGCGGCGGTCGTGTGGTGGTTGGTGCCGGTTCATTTCTCACCGGCCCAATTCATCTGAAAAGTAACGTCAATCTGCACATTTTGGAAGATGCCGTAATAAAGTTTTCGGTTGATCCCAATATGTATCTTCCGGTTGTATATACTCGGTTTGAGGGCGTTGAGTGCATGAATTACTCACCTTTAATCTATGCGTACGAGCAGGAAAATATTGCCATTACGGGCAAAGGGACACTTGATGGACAGGCCAGCTATGAAAATTGGTGGAGATGGACGAAAAGCCATGGCGATGATGTTCGCCGGTCACGGGAGCAGGGTCAAGCCGGTGTGCTGGTTCAAGAGCGAGTCTTCGGTGCCGGCAGGAAATTAAGGCCCAATATGATTCAACCCTACAAATGTAAAAATATTTTAATAGAGGGAGTTACATTCAGGAATTCACCTATGTGGCATATTCATCCTGTGCTTTCAACTAATGTCACTGTCAGAAATGTAAAAGTGATTGGACACGGCCCCAACAACGACGGCTGCAATCCTGAGTCGTGCAAAGATGTCCTTATTGAAGGCTGTTACTTTGATACAGGGGATGATTGTATTGCTATAAAGGCGGGCAGGAACAACGATGGCAGAAGGGTGAATGTGCCAAGTGAAAATATTGTTATTAGAAATTGTCAGATGAAGGACGGTCACGGAGGCGTAGTTATAGGCAGCGAAATGACAGGAGGTGCCATAAATGTCTTTGCTGAGAACTGCACGATGGATAGCCCCAATCTGGATAGGGCACTTAGGATTAAGACCAACTCGGTTCGCGGTGGAAAAGTCGAAAACATTTATATAAGAAATGTCACGATAGGCCAGGTTGCCGAAGCGGTTCTCAAAATCAATTTTTATTATGGCGAAGGTGACACCGGCGAATATCCGCCGACTGTTCGCAATATCAATATGGAAAACGTCACCAGCAAAAAAAGCAGATACGCTTTGTCGATTAGGGCTTACGACCGTTCGCCGGCAACCGATATCCATTTGAAGGATTGCATATTTGATAATGTTGACAGAGATAACATACTCAAAGGAGTTAAGAATCTGATTTTGGAAAATGTGAAGATTAACAGCAAAGTGCAGAATTAGTGGAAAGAATTACTGTATTAAATGCAGGATATTTATAATTGCAGGACGGTTTATCTCGAAAAATTAACTTGACGACTGTATATATTCATTATATACTTATATAGACATGGATGATATAGAAAGATTATTGCAATGCGATGGATTTGAATGGGATCATGGGAATATTGAAAAAAACTGGCTGAAACATAAAGTCAGTCCTGTTGAATGTGAACAGATTTTTTTCAACCAACCTTTGATTGTACTCAATGATCCCAAGCATTCAATTTCTGAAAAAAGGTTTGCGGCTTTCGGATATACAGATACCGGTAGATTGCTCGTGGTTATATTTACAAGGAGAGTCAGACTTTTGCGAGTTATTTCTGCAAGAGATATGAATCGTAGGGAAAGGAAGTTTTATGAAGAAAACCAATAAAAAACGTTTGCCTAAGTTTAAGAGTGAAGATAAAGAACGTGAATTTTGGGCGAGTCATTCGGCTTTGGATTATTTCGACACGAGCAGAGCCAGAAAGGTTACTCTGCCGAATCTAAAACCGTCGGTTAAAACAATTTCCATCAGACTTCCTGAAATAATGCTCCAGGAACTTAAACTTCTTGCAAACAAAAGAGACGTTCCCTATCAATCTCTTTTGAAGATTTTTTTGGCCGAGAGAATAGAAGCGGAATTAGAGCATTCAACAGGAGTTTAAAACTCTTTCAATTGTGACTCATAGATCTAATGAAGTAAAACTCCAATAAAGAAAGATCGAAATGATAGGTAGTAACGATTTTCAAAAAGCTGTTGAGCTAATCAGCAAAGCCGAAAGTATCTTAATTACAACCCATAATAAGCCGGACGGCGATGCCTGCGGCTCAGTCGCGGCAATGCACGAAGCTCTGACTGCTCTTGGCAAAAACATAAAGATATTATTTCTATCGCCGGTTCCGAAATGGTATGCGTTTTTGTTTGCGGAGCAATTTCCGATTCTCGGCCAGGGTATTCAGCTCGAAGAGCTGACGGAAGGGAGGTTAGGGAAATTCGATTTAACAATGATTATCGACACCAATAGCTACAGTCAGTTACCGAAGTTCGAGCAATATCTGAAACAAAACGATAAGCCCGTCTTGGTAATCGACCACCATGTGACAAGTGACGGCCTCGGTACCGTTGAATTAGTTGAGCCGAAAGCCGCTGCTTCGGCTTTGATTGTCCATGATTTGTTTAAATATGCAAAATGGCCCATTACTGAGAAAATCGCCCAAGCGCTCTTCTTAGCGATCGTTACCGATACCGGCTGGTTTCAGTTCAGTAATACCGACAGCAGGGTTTTCAATAGCTGTGCCGAGCTTATTGAAGCCGGTGCAAATCCAACAGCACTGTACCGTCATCTGTATCAGAGTTTCTCACCACAGCGATTCAAGCTTTTAGCTGCTATGCTTAGCTCATTGGAATTACATTTTGACGGACGTTTTGCGGCCCAGTATCTATGTCAGAAGGATTTTGAGCAGACCGGTGCTTCGTATGAGGATACGGAGGATTTAATCAATGAATGTCAACGAATTAGTTCAGTAGAAGTAGCGGCTTTGTTTGTGCAATTAAAGGACGGCCGAGTCAAGTGTTCTTTGCGGAGCAAAGGTGCTGTTGATGTTTGCAGGATCGCCCAGAAGTTTGACGGCGGAGGCCACAAAATGGCCGCCGGCACTTACCTTCCCAGCCCCATAGAACATGCCAAACAGCTTATTATGAAAGAAGTGAAAAAACAGCTTTAGAATTAAGGGTTATTTTTAGTTTGAATTTTTCGATTGTTTTTTCAGAACAAAATAATCTTTTTTACTTTTCTCTTGTTATTTTTTCTTTCCCATTCATATAGGTTCTAAGAACGTTTGGTATTGTTATTGAGCCATCAGCGTTTTGGTATAGCTCTAAAATGGGTATCAGTATTCTCGGCGAGGCAATTACAGTGTTGTTAAGCGTGTGACAAAAATTGATTTCCGATTTTCCCTTCTGTCTTCTGTCTTCTGTCTTCTGTCTTCTGTATCTAAGGTTCAATCGCCTTGCCTGAAACTCATAGAACTTGCTGGCACTATGTGTTTCGCAGTAGTTGCCACGTGACGGCATCCAGGCTTCTATATCGAATTTTTTAGCCTGACCTCTGCCAAGATCGCCCGTGCAAACATTCACTATACGGTAGGGCAGTTCCAATGCCCGCATCACCGCCTCGGCGTTGGCCAAAATATCCCCGTGGAATTTGTTGCTTTTTTCGATGTCGTTCTTACATATAACCACCTGCTCGATTTTATCGAACTGGTGGATTCTATACAGTCCGTATGTATCTTTACCTGCCGCACCGGCTTCACGTCTAAAACAGCTTGATAGTGCCACATATTTTAACGGCAGTTCGTCCGCGCTTAGAATCTCGCCCATTCGGTAGGCTGTCAGCGGTACTTCCGCAGTACCTGCCAGATTCAGTTGGTCTTTTTCCATTCGGTAAGTTTGGTCCTCGGAGCCCGGGAAAAAGCCGGTGCCGGTCATTGTCTCATCTTTCATAAGAACCGGCACTGAGAACGGGACATATCCTCTGCCGACCATAAAGTCCATTGCAAACCGCAGGACAGCCCAGTGCAGAAGCGCCCCATCACCTTTTAATATATAGTTTCTCGTCCCAGCTAATTTAACGCCTCGCTCGATGTCTATAATGCCTAACTTCAGCCCCAATTGTACATGGTCTTTAGGCTCAAAATCAAACTGTCTTACTCTGCCCTCTTTTCTTATCTCGACATTTTCGGTATCGTCTTTACCGACGGGCACATCCTCATCTGCTGGCTGTGCAATCTGCAGCATAAGCTGATCAAACTGAGGCTGAAGTTTTTTAATATCTTTGTTATATTCTACCTCTCTTTGCTTCAGTTCCGAAAGTTCAGCAAGTGCTGATTGTTTTTCACCCACTGAAAGCTTTGGGATGGATTTGCCAATCCGATTTTTTTTAGTAATAACACTCTGCAAAAAGGCCTTGCTTCCTCGCAATGCATCATAGAGTTCTACCAATCGTTCGATATTCACATTGAAGTGTTTATCTTTAGCGGCTTTTTTGAATTTTTCCGGATTATCTCGAATTTGCTTGATATCAATCATAATTTCTACCTACCCCCTCTCTAACGGTCGGGGCTCTGTTTTCTCTTGTTTCTTCGTATCGTTTGATGATTACAACATTATTTTGTCCGCCGAATCCGAAAGATTCGTTCATTGCTATATTAACCTTGTGTTTGCGAGGTTTGTTAGGAACATAATCCAGGTCAAGGGCAGGGTCAGAGTCGTTGAGGTTTGTTGTCGGCGGTACTATGTTGTCCCGTATTGCCAGAACGCACGTGATCAGCTCAGCAGCCCCGGCTGCGCCAATTAAATGGCCTAACATACTCTTAACGCTGCTGGCAGGTGTGTTTTTAGCATCTTCTCTAAAAACCGCTTTAATAGCCATCGTTTCTATCGAATCGTTTTCAATAGTGCTTGTGCCGTGCGTGCTTATATAGTCAATATCTTTATAGCTAATGCCTGCATCAGTTAGAGCAGCGTTCATCGCCTGGATAGGCCCTCTGGCCTCTTCGTGCATATCGGTAATGCGGAAGGCATCGGAGCTGCTGCCGTAGCCGATGACCTCAGCGAGGATTTTTACACCTCTTTTTTTTGCTGAGCTTAGTGATTCGAGAATTATAATAGCTGCCCCTTCACCGAGAATGAAGCCGTCTCTGCTGGCCGAAAACGGCCTTGAAGCTGTCTGCGGACTGTCATTTCTCCTCGATAGGGCGGTAAGACGGTTGAAACCCATAAGACCTAACGGATGTATCATTGAGTGCGCGCCGCCTGAGACCATCACATCCGCGTCGCCTCTTCGGATGAGCATTGTGGCTTCGCCGACGGATTGTGTGCTGGCCGCACAAGCGGTTAAACAGCTTCTTGTCGGTCCTCGCGCACCTGTGAGCATAGCGATATGGGCAGCCGGCATATTGGGTTCCTGCTCAAGCTCACGCATTGGGTCCATCATGCTAAAGGCAACATCGGCCCACTTGATCCAGTCCATCTGGTCTTTGGTCACGTCCCAAGCCTTGACCAACGCTGTGAAAAAAGCAGCATTGTCCACAGAGCCTTCACCCGCTCCCAAATAAATCCCCAATCTGCTGCGGTCTATACCATCGTTTGGCTGATCAGTTTCAATATCAATCCTTGCCTGTCGGCAGGCCTGGACCGCTGCACCGATGACAAAGCTTGAGCCGCGATTGCTGTGCTTGTGAAGCTGTGGATTTTTTGTATGCTTTGTAAGGTCGTAATCCTTCACCTCGGCATCGAATGTCGAAGGAAATGTGGATGCGTCGAAGATTGTGGTTTTAGCTACTCCACTCTTACACGACAGCATTGCCTGCCAAACGGTATCGACATCATGTCCCAAGGGACAGACGACACCCATGCCGGTTATTACGACGCGCTTGTCCATTTATTCAACCTTATAAATATTTCTCATAAATGTTTCTTTTAATAATGAATATCGAACAAGGAATAACAAATGTCGAAATAAATTATTTTTTCTATTGTAAAGCCCTTTTATTTTTTTCTGCAGTCTTTATGCTTGCTACAAAGATCGAAATTAACTCGTCACATTCTGCTATAACATCACCTACCTCCTCAGTGTTATTTAGCAGTTTTTTACGTTGAATTATCTTGAGCCAAATTTTTGTTTCACGCAGTTCCTTAAGACATATTTTTATTTTATGAATGAAATCCTTGCGGGACTCAGCACTTTGAGCTTCGCCATAATTTGGTGCTGGTGACGTTCCACAACGAACGAGTTGATTTGCTATGTGATTCCCAGTGCGCGTATTGGGTAGTTCCTCTACAATATTAATAATTCTTACGGAAAAATCAATCAGCCGATCTTCGAGATCATATTTTTTATTATTAATCTTCATTTCGAATTACTTCTTACTTTATGATTCCTTGTTCGATATTCAATATTCATTTTTTGTAAGCGTTCACGGGAAAACCGCATTTTTGTCATTGCGAGCGAAGCGAAGCAATCTAAAATCGTACGTTTTTGAGATTGCTTCGGCCTAAAGGCCTCGCAATGACACAAAAACGCCTTATTTTCTGCGTGAACGGTTACCATTTTTTTAAAATAACAGCTGTTGTTTGTCCGCCGAATGTATAACTACAGCACAATGTGTAACGAATTTCTT
>CAZVWH010000008.1:0-50462 GCA_964631175.1 uncultured Pirellulales bacterium
GAAAGATAAATTATGAAAATGGGAAGGAATTATCTTATTTTTGCAGTGCTTACTGGAATTTTATGTTTTTCTACTCTGGGCGGGATAGAGCTGCCTGAATCTACGGATAGGTCCTTTTTGATTGGACGGGCTTATCCGGAACTGGCCGGGCTAGAAAAACTGTATGCGATTATCGTGGCGCCTTACTCGGAGCCGAATGAAGGCGGTTTGATATGGAGAGAACTCAACCCAAAAGTAAAGTACAAGCTTGAAGAGGCAGGTGTTAAGGTGTCTTTTGTGACGGATGTGCCGGATATGGCGGGGCCTCTGCCACCATCCATATCTCTCGAATTGCCAGCCCTTAGAATTTATGTAGATATGCTCAAGCTCAAAGATTCGCAACAGTATATATTTTGTATTCAGACTTCGTTAGCCAGGGCAGTTTATTTGGCGAGGGATTCTTCGTTGTTTATCAAGGCTGACGTTTGGAAAAGCCAACGTGTAATGGATGCAGCTTCGGTACAGGATATGCCTGTCGTTGTTTCCAGCTTGATTTTAAAGCAGGTCGAAACTTTCGCCGCAGCTTGGCGTGAGGCTAATCCACCTAACAAACAAATCTCTGATGCGAATGATATCGGCGTTGCCTCACTGACAGCACCAAAGGAGCAGGCCGGTTCAGCAACTCAACCGTCTGTGGCTGAATATAGTTATGTTGCTTCGAAGAAGAGCAAAGTATTTCATAAGCCTGAGTGTCGCTGGGCGAAAAATATCTCACCGGGGAATCTTGTTCGTTATGCCAGCAGGGAGGAAGCCATAAAGGACGGCAAAAAACCCTGCGGCACATGCAAGCCGTAGAATAAAACGTCGCCGTATCGGCGACGGCTAAACGAAATGTCTTTAACATAAAAATGTTATGGCTCTGATCACGATCCTAATTATAGCCCTTGGCCTGTCGATGGACGCCTTTGCCGTCTCTATTGTCAGCGGAGCTTCATACAAGCGGCTCAAAATAAAACATGCTCTGCGAATAGCGCTGTTCTTCGGCGGCTTTCAGGCAATTATGCCGTTGATAGGCTATATGGCAGGCCTGAGTATCAAAGCATACATAGGACTTTACGACCACTGGGTAGCTTTCGGACTACTAAGTGCCGTGGGGAGCAAGATGATTTATGAATCATTCAAAATCAGCTCAGCTGAGGATAATTTTAATCCATCGAAAATTCTTATCCTGCTTATTTTGTCGGTCGCAACAAGTATCGATGCCTTAGCTATTGGGATAACGCTTTCGTTTTTGAGAATTTCTTTGGTAACTGCGGTGGTCATTATCGGCCTGGTGACTTTTATTCTTTCATATCTCGGTGTATTTATTGGCAAAAGATTCGGACACTTTTTCGAAAATAAAATCGAGGCTATCGGAGGGGCGATTCTTATTGGTCTGGGCTTAAAAATACTCTTTGAGCATTTACTTGCCTAAACATTTCTTGCAGTGAGAAGGGAAAGCAATATAATAGGCTCATCGTTTTATTGGCGTGAAAAATAGTAAAATAGTATATGTACCCTTAGGCTGAGAGGCAATTTTACATGGCTTCTAAAGTATATTTTATTAAGGCCTCCATCAAGGATGGTGAACAGGCGATTTCTAAAAAGGCTCGTAAGCTGTTCAAAGCTGGCGCTTTTGCAGACTGCTTTAAGGAAAATGATTTTACGGCTGTTAAGGTTCATGTCGGCGAAGACGGCAACAATACATACATATCGGCCTCTTGCATCAAAGCTCTGGTGGACGAGCTGCTTAGATTGAAGACAAAGCCATTTGTAACCGACACGAGCACTTTATATGTCAGCCAGAGGCGTAATGCTGTTGACCACGCTGTTCTGGCCGCCAAACATGGTTTCAACCAGGAGAAACTGGGAATACCATTCATTGTGGCTGACGGCTTGCTTGGGACATCTGAGACGGCGGTTAAGATTAACGGCCAAATCAATAAGGAGGTTTTTATCGCAGACGACATTATAAAATGCCAGTCGCTTCTTTCGGTGGCTCACTATACCGGCCATCTTGGGGCGTGTTTCGGAGCTACGTTGAAGACATTAGGCATGGGTTGTGCAAGCAAGAAGGGCAAAAAGAAACAGCATGCAGCTCTTACATTCAGTATCGGCGATGACTGTGTACGATGCGGCGAATGTTTTAAGCACTGCCCGGCTGATGCTATCACCCTTGACAAGGTCAAGGCACACATCGACCAGGACAAATGTATCGGCTGCGCAGAATGCCTGGCTGTGTGCAGGTTCAACGCAGTTAAATGTAATTGGGGTCAGGAAAGTGAAGTGTTACAAAAGAGCATCGCTGAACATGCCTTGGGCGTACTGAAAGGAAAACGAAATAGAGCTGTCTTTTTCAATTTTATAATATCTGTTACAAAAGATTGCGATTGCTTCGACACGCCAAATATGCCTAAAATAGTCGATGATATTGGCATAGCGGCGTCAACCGACCCGGTGGCTGTCGATAAGGCAGCGTTGGATTTAGTGGAAAACCAGGCAGGCCGAAAAATGGCAGAATTGATACGTAACGAAAAACTCGATCCTCGCTACCAGATTGAACATGCCGAGCACATCGGCTTGGGTAGTACCGATTACGAACTCATCAAAATCAAGCCCGTCCCTTCGACAGGCTCAGGGCAGGCTCTGAGCCGGGTCGAAGGATAGGTATAACCGTTAATTCGAGGCTTCTGAATGTCACTTGGGCAAATAATACGTAACAAGCGTGAACGGTTAGGTCTAACGCTGGACGAGGTTTGTAATCGGGTTGGATTTTCCAAGCCATACTTATCTACTATAGAGACCGGCAAGGTAAAGAATCCGCCCAGCGATGAGCTATTGAAAAAGCTCGAGAGGATACTCGAATTTGAACCGGGCCTGCTGCTACATATTGCCCACATGGAACGTTTGCCATCTGATGTCCGTCAAGTGTACGAATCTGCTGAGGCCGAAAATCAAAAATGGAGACAACTTATCAAAAATCTTATTGACCAAAAATCCGATGTCGGTGAGCTTGACGCACTGCTTGTAGAAAGCAACTTAGATGTTGACCAAGCTCGTGCATCCCTTGCCGCCGGCAGGCTGGTGCCGATTATAAATAAAGTCGCGGCAGGCTACCCTGCGGATTTCAATGATTTGGATTATCCCGCGGGCGTTGCTGACGATTATGTCCGCTGTCCGGATGTGCATGATCCAAATGCTTTTGCCGTACGGGTAGTGGGTGATTCGATGGAGCCGAAGTTCCAGGAAGGAGACATAGTTGTCTTCTCTCCCGCAGCCGACGTGAATAATGGTGATGATTGCTTCATTCGTTTTGCGATGCCACATGAAACGACGTTTAAGAGAGTGTTTTTCGAGCCGGACAGCAGAGTCCGACTTCAGCCGAGAAACGAAAAATATTCCCCCGCCGTCATTGACGGCAAACGCATCAACGGTCTCTACCGAGCAGTCATAAAATACGAAAAGCTATAGAATTTAGCCGTTGTTGGTACGATGACGACTAAATAATTTTTTGTCCTGCCACTGCCAAGACCAGAGCGAAAACCTTTGCTGCACCGGCTTCTTTCAGTGTTTTTGCACATTCGTTCAATGTTGCACCCGTTGTTTTGATATCATCGACAAGACAAATTATCTTACCGACAAATCGGTGCCTGTAACGGACCGCAAACGCACCAGCAACATTTGCAGCACGTTTGACCTGCCAAGTCTTGTAATCGTCAAAAGCTGTTTGAAATTTTGTCCGCCGAATGCGAACAAGATCGGCGTTTATTTTTGCTGTCGGGTGTTTTAATTTCCTGGCTAAAACCAACGACTGATTATAACCACGCTTTAATCGCCTTGACCAGTGCAGCGGCACAGGAACAAATATCTCTATATCTTGATAGAAGGTGCTTGCCTGCAATGCGGAATTGGCCAAAAACGCTAAGGTTGAATCCAGCTCTGTTCGTCCGTTTTTGAAAGACAGTATCATTTGCTGTAAGGCTTGTGTATATACTCCGCTGCGAGCAATTTGATCAAATTGAATTTCTTTGCCCTGGCAATCAGGGCAGACGCCTTCAAGTAGAGCGTATTTGCTTGTCTCTTTGCCGCAGCGCCCGCAGTATTCAGCACCTGTGCAGGATAAAAGCTCGCTCCAGCAGCTTTGGCACAGACTCTTGTCTGTCTCGCAAATGCTGTCGCCGCAGTTAATGCAGACTGCCGGCCAAAGAAGCTGATTTAAACTCTGCCAAGCAAATGTCGTAGTTTGTTTCAATTTTGCGGTCTTCACGCTGGAAATTATAAGCGCAACCAATTCTTGTTTCAAATTAAACCGCGTATCTCTTATGATTTCTATTCCAAATCGAATAGAGTATTATCTACCGGCTCGAACCAGCCTAACTTCATCCTGGCCGAGTCAACGCCGTAAACATTACTGCTATCTAATTCGGCCATTCGGCGAGAATCGGTATGGCCGTCAGCCCAGCCGACGTTAGCCCGGCCTCCATGACGAAAATGTATTGATGGAGAAAGATAGAAACTTGTCACAGGCTTTCCTTTGTAAATGGAAAAAGGAGGCTCAGCAAATGAATACTCTATGAGATACGACTGACGATTCGACATCGCAGTATCGGTGAACATCAATGTACCTGTTGGATGGCCAACTTCTGTGCTCTTGGTTGTTTCCCAGCCGGCCTGCTCCATCTGTTGTGGTGTCTTAAATGGCTGTCCCTGCCATTGCCGTGAACCCAGGTATATACGGTTGTATCCGTATCCGCCGCAGCCCTTTTCAAAATTATCGTTCCACTGCTCACCTTTTACAAAGTCTATCTTCTTGGGACATTGCTTTACTTTACCGTCAGCCAGAAACGCTGCGAGAGGGCCTTTGGTCGGGTCAAACGGCTCGTCGGGACTATTGCGAAAACCGTGCCAGCGGTATCTGCCGCCGTTTGCCGCGGTAATATCCGGGGCCGCGGGCACATAATAGTTTTCATTTTCCGTTGCGTATCCAATATTAGCTAAAAAAAGCTGGCGAAGATTGGATTTGCATACTACCACACGAGCCTGTGATCTGGTTAAAGCCAAAGCCGGCAGCAGCACAGCCATCAGCAGCGCAATAAGCGAGATTACTATTAGAAGCTCAATTAAACTGAAAGCTTTTCTATTTTTAACAAACATAAAATTTTAATTGTTCCGCCACGTTTCAACCTTGTGCAATTGTGACATAAAGACGGCAAAATCAGCGTCGTTAATGACATAATCTTTCGGCTCAGCAAGGTCGCATTTGGCTATCCAGTTGGGATGGCCGAGATGGCTTTGCCAGGCTGATGTGAACAAAGCCAGGTCGTCTATATCAACTATGCCATCCTGATTGATATCTGCGGAATAGTTTTGCTCCTCAAGAACGCCGACCGCTTCTACATCCAGGCCGCCTGAGCCCCACGTCAACCAGGCATCATAGATAGGATGATTATCCGCATAGTAATCCAGATCAGGCCATGTATTAGGATCAATTTGCATCACAGCCTCATCGTAAAAATCGCCGCTGCCGGGAATATCGACTATCCGCACGTACATTATATTATTGACGTCAACAATGCCTGAGATAAACATCGGGTCATCGGCAATCTCGCTCAGGTCGAAAGGCGTACCTGTACACAGACCGTTGGAGTTTGGGTGCTTGCCGACAAGATTATAGATTTTACTGATTTCGATAGTACCATAAGGACCTGTAGGTTCGGGAATAAGTGACACGGCCGGGAATCTGACAAAGTCTTCGCTGTTGGAGGATACTTCTACATATCCTACCTCAGTGAACATTTGCCCGGCGACTGAGCCGCCGGAAGTATCAAGCTCAGAGATTAAACCGTTTTCGAAGACGACAAAATCATAACCGTTGCAGTCACGAATCGGCTCGCTGAATGACAAAGTTATAGAACCTGGTGTCACTGAGTTATCGAGCTGCTGTCGGTCCAAATCTCCTAAGCTGACAATATCGAGATTATCTCCGGTAACAGGGCCTAAGGCTTTGTTTGGGTCGCTCCATTGTAGATCTACTCCGGGCGCTGGGCTGTAGCTTACCACGCTTTCCGCCCAGCCGCGAAATATCGGGTTTACTATAGCATTGACATCGGTCGGAGCAGCGTGACGAAGGTCACTTCCTATATATCCATTTATTCCAGCCTCTGTATAGGGCCTGGCAAGGCCTAACATCGGCTCTAAAATAATGGTATCAACCGCAAAATAACCAGGCGTATTCATACCAAAGGCACCGACGTCACTGGAGCTTAAGGAAAATTCCAGGCTTTTCACCATGCCGAGAGGTGTTAAATCAACGAACCACCAGGTTTGGGCGATGTAATCTCTGCTGTTATCTTCAAAGCGAAAGTCGGCTAAGTAAAATTCTATGGTGACGGTTTCGTTGCCGTCGCTATCTTTGCCTGTAATAGTAAGCAAAAACCAATCAGCATCATTGCCGTCTATACCGCCGAATTTCTTGGCGAAGGGATTACCATTAAGCATAGTATAGTAAGCATAATTGTTATTTGTCACATACATACCCGCCACAACGCCGGGCGAGTCGAGCGTTATAGCAGGTGGTTCCAGCCCGACGACATAACCGATAGCGTAGTTGGCTGAGCCGCCCTGGCCTGAGCCTGTTATGGCATTGTATTGAGCAGAAAAATCGTCTGTTGTGGTGTCGGTAATATTCGAGTAAGAAAAGCCATCCCAGCTACCATAGGTGGGGTCGTAGTTGTTGTTGAAAAAAGCATTTCCGCTGTGAAAGCCACCCAGACTGTCTGAACCATTCCAAAAAGATTGGCCCGGCAGAGTCAAATCATCAAAGGTTGCTATATCAGCGTTTGCAATAGTTAGTGTTGACAAGACAATAAACAAACAAACCAAACCTCCATGTTTCATTTTACACCTCGTTTTATGTTGTGCGGCCCTTACCGCGAGGACCGCTGGCAATAAAAAAACCGCCGTTCCCACGAGAGAAACGGCGGTTTCTAATATCGATAAACAAGCCTAAAATGGCCATCAGCTTCGCACAGCAAATTCGCACAAGCCGATAGCCGCACCGTGTACCAGACGCGGGAACATTTTATATGTGCAACTAACCACAGGCAGGTTTTCTGACTTGCGTCTTACCTCGAGACTCCTTCCCATCCGCCTATTGCGAATAGTGGACTAATGTCTCTCGGATTTCCCCCCATGCTTTCTTGCGAAAGCAAGAAGGGGGGAGCAGACGCCGTACAGCGGCGCGTCCGTCGCGGCGTTTGACCGCGTTCCCGTTTGGCTATCCCAAAACACAAAGCTTTGAGACCTGCAATTAGGTTATTTTCTTTTCAAAGAACAAGCTTTTAATTTCTTACCAAGCTGCGTAACAAGCAGCAAGCAAAAAATTTTGAATTTTTACTGCTTAAGATAAATAACTATGCCCGTGAGAGCCAAAACGACCGCCACACAAACACTTATAGCAGCTATAAATATCCATAGAAAGCGTTTGTTCTGCCTGGATATGATGTACTTTAGATAACGGTCACTTGTGACAAATGTTTTACTCAACTGTGTTATGCTGTCGGTCTGGGCACAAGTACTTTGGTTCAGTTTGTCTAATGTTTCGTTGAATTTATTAAAACTCTCAGTCATTTGCACATCTGTATCGGCAGCAGCGGCAAGCTGATGGTCGATATCCACCAGAGCATCTGTTTGCTTTGCGGTTTCTGTAGGAATTTTTTCAACGGCATCTATAAACTGCTGGTTCTTGGCAGCGGCTGCTTTTAGCTGCTCAAGCAGGCGTTCTGTTACCTGCCTTTGATTATCCAGCAGGGTAGGAAAGCCATCGAGCAATTGGGGCAGTTGTTCAACTCGGCTCATTAATTTTTCATTTTGAGTGATTTGACGATTCAGATGCTCATTGATGCCATGCAGTTTATCAATAAGCTTATCGAAACCAGCTTGTAGTTTTTCGAGCGACTCAGCTTTACTTCTCGGCTGAATCGTTTTCACGACCATCTTATTGTCCTGTTCGGATTTTTCATCCACAGGCAAATCTGCCGAATCAGTGTCCTCGGTGATTAAGCCCTGGTCGTTTATCTCCGGCTGGTGTTCTGAAACCTTGGCTAAATTGTGACGACGCAACCAGCTACCCGTTTTTGTCCAAATATCCTTTATGGTCATTTTCTTGAGTTCCAAAGGAGAGGGTTAAAACCCACTATATACTTTGCGAACCTAAATATTTTTTATGTTTAGCCCCCCAATTTATTGGGGGGTTCACAAAACTCAACACTTACGTCAGGACTAAGTTACATTAAAAAGTTTTCCTGCTGGGAATTCAAGTTATTTTTGCTACAATTGACGGCATAAATCTTGGGCACAGTTGTAAAGATAGGCAAATGAAATTAGTTACATATTCGAGAAATCAGTCGGTTTCCTGCGGGATAATCACCGGCGAGGGACTGATTGACATTCCTTCGGTTTGGCAGGGTCCTAATCCGCCTCGCAGCATAAAAGAAATCCTGCAAAAAGGCCTGGATTGTCTTGGTCGGCTCGCAGAATTATCTGGATCAACCGACATTTTAACTCCACTGGAGCAGGTCAAACTCCTTGCCCCGATTCCCCGGCCGGGTAAGATTATCGCACTGGCGGGAAATTACAGCGAACATATAAAAGAAGCGGGCCTTGCGCTTGGTCTGTCGGACTCACCTCGCAATACTACTGTGCCCAGGCCGTTTCTTATGCCGGCGACAGTGGTAATCGGCCCGGACGAAAAAATACCCTGGCCGACCTACAGCGAACAAATCGACTACGAAATTGAGCTGGCGGTAATAATCGGCAAAAAAGCCAAACACGTCGAACCGGGCAGTGCTCTGGAGCATGTTGCTGGCTACACTATTTGTAACGATGTTTCCGCCCGCAGCGTGACATTCAAGAAGAATCGCAAGGCACGTCCCTGGGACGAATTTTATGACTGGCTGAACGGTAAATGGGCCGACGGCTTTTTGCCTATGGGGCCGTACCTTTTAACTAAAGACGAGGTCGCAGAGGTTCAAAATCTTGCGATGCAGCTCAAAGTAAACGGCGAAGCTCGCCAGGAAGCTAACACTTCGCAGATGATTTATCCTGTAGCTGATATTGTCTCATTTTTGAGTTACATAATGACGCTCGAGCCTGGCGACGTGATAGCTACCGGCACGCCGTCCGGTGTAGCTATGGCAACCGGCAGATTCCTACAGCCGGGCGACACCATCGAATGTACAATCGAAAAACTCGGTACTTTAACTAACAAACTGAGTCAGGAACCAGCGCAATTTTATGAGCCGCTTGCAGAATAGAGAAAATATTGTACGGTGCACACACTACCTGATACAAAGGAAAATTTCGTAAAACAGCAGATGCCGATATAAAAAGCTCATAGTCTTTTCGATTAGTCAAAAAGACTATATGCCTAAAATAATTGCATTATTTTTGGTTATGTTCAAATGTTTTCCAACGGAGAGGGGAACTACCCGCCCTAAAGCGAGGAAAACTCGAGCTGATATTCAATACTTAGCTGCCGTCTCGTATCTCATATCAATCCTGTCTGCAAATAATAGGGCCTGTCACTGCTTTATAACTGTGTTACCATACAATAATAAAGGGCTATCCTTAATTATTAACCGGGAATAAATTTCTTGCACTTATTGCAGCCTCAAAACATAATAACCATCGTTTTGAAGGTAAATACGTATTCAATTCTATACAATGCTGGCGATTATATCTGGAAGTGAAATCGAGAATTAAGATGTGTGAATATAAAATAGTCATGGACATAAAATAAGGAGGCTCACAAAATGGATGGAAACCAGAACAAACAAAGTAATTTGGTTGACACAACCGATTGCCTCGAAGCTGTTGGTGTGTGCAGAGGGTGGAAGAACTTTTTGTTTGTAATTGTGGCACTCTGCCTGCTCTTGCTGCAGTTATCCTTCTGGCTTGTAAATGCCGGTTATGTCAAAACCGAAACTTTGGAAACTGCATCTACCCTTAGCGGAGAGGAAATAACGCCGTCTATAGTAAAACAAATTGTCAAGCCTCTGGAGGAAAACGAAACAAAACAATTGGTCGGAGAACCGAATAAAATTGAAGAAGCTACGGAAAGGAAGACTGCAAGTGAATCAATTGCCAGCGAAGAGAAGCCACAGTCATCAAAGCAAACAAATTTATTCGACATAAAAGTAAAGCATATCAACTGGATTGTCCGATTCTGCAACTTTGTACTTATCTTAGCGGCCATGCTCTATTGCCTTACATTGTTGTTTTGCTTAAAAATCTCGCTGCTCGGCAGGCTCGGCGGCATAAACCATATCTGCCGGGCATTTTTCCTCTCGCTGGTTATGGTTGTTCTTCTGCTACCATGGCAGAGGTTCTTTAGTAATATTATTGTGGGAGCGATGTACACTCCTGACGAGCTGGTAAAGTGGTGTACTGCCGAGAGAACCGGCATATTTAATACGTTTTTTCACTATTTGCGGTTCACCGGCTATTGGCTGTTGATTATACTATTTCTTGTCTTCTCACAGTTACGAAGTTCCCGCTGGACAAAGGCGATTCTTCGTCGGCTCGAAGTATTATAAAAAAGGCCTTAAAATAGATTACGAAGTGCAAACCACTATCGAGGGCTCGCCTGAAGCGGAATAATAGGACCTGCTTCGCAGGAACATGTCTTACTCTGTGGATAACATATCCACTCTTTTTGTACTTTGCACTTTTCCTGTGTGTAAGATGACAACAAGTGAAGCTGAGGCAGGCGGAGTGGCCTTACTTGGCAATGTAAATGAGGTATAAGCCGCAAAGAATAATTGCGGTACCACATATCCTCTTGACTATCAGTGTCGCTTTGGATTTTTCATTCCAGTTCATATAATGCTGAACAAGCTCAGTGCAGGTACCGGCAATCACTATGACAGAGCAATGCCCAACACCATAAGCCAAAAGTAGGATGACGCCATAAGTTAAGCTCGATGAAGCAACTTTAAATGTTACGCCGAGCATGGGAGCCATATATGCAAAGGAGCATGGGCCCAGAGCAATACCCGGTGCCATAAGCTGGAGGTAAAATAACACTATCTGTCAAGCTTACATAAGCATTTTTTTGATTTCATTCGGCGGAACAACTTTGCCGGCGCTCTTTACTTGGCCATCTATCGCCAGAGCCGGCGTCACCATTACGCCGAATTTCATAATTTCGTTTATCTCAGTAATCTTTTCCAGCGAGTATTCAATGCCCAAATCTTTAGCCGCAGCCTCAGCATTTTCAGCTAACTTCTTGCATTTGGGACAGCCAGTACCAAGAATCTGTATTTTTTTCATATCGTCCTCCCGCAAATTGCTTTCAAGCTCTATCCCCAAAACGTACCGAATAGCACCCCAACAATTGTAGACATAACTACTACCAGAACAATAAACACAACGGTCCTGGCATTTCCCATAACTCTGCGGATAACCAGGATGCTTGGTAGTGACAGTGCGGGCCCTGCCAGAAGTAACGCCAATACCGGCCCATTGTGCATGCCCAAATTCATCAGTGCCTGCGTGATAGGAATCTCGGTCAGTGTGGCAAAATACCAAAACGCACCGATAACACTTGCGACAAGATTACTCCGCAGGCTGTTGTCGCCCACCCACTGTGATACCTGCTTTTCCGGCAGCAGGACACTAACAAATCCGACTATAAACACTCCGCCATACAATAGCGGCACGAGCAGCTTGGTAAATTCCCATGTGTTATTCATCCATTCGTGAAGCTCGTCCCGCTCGAACCACCGCCAGGCCATGACAAGAACTGCCAAGCCGCATAGACCTGCAAGGTACCATCTGATGTGATGTAGTTGTATGACCCAGGTCTTTTGCTCCTGCATATCTGCGATCTCGGTTTTTTGTAGCTCAATCTTGTCCCCTGTTTTGTTTTCACCGAGGTCTTCTTCGAGCTGAAATCGAACGGCGTCTTTCGTCTCGTGAATGACCACAGCCTTGAACTGTCGGCCATCGGTAGTCTTTACAGTGACATTGCCGGGATTGTACCAGTCGCTGAAAACAAGAAACAGAATCATACAAGCCAGGAACAGGACGGTCTTGGCGATGTGACGTCGGGACTTTTCCGGCTCTGGTACTTGAAGGGCAGCTTCTACCTTTGCTCGCTCACCCTTGCGAAATATAACTGCCATAAGCAATCCGATAATTACCGAAAAGGCCACAGCACCTATAAATCGGCCTGCCCCGATGGGAAAACCTAAGACGCGGGCGCTTAAAAAAATCGCCAAAATATTTATGCCGGGCCCTGAATATAGAAAGGCTGTAGCCGGACCGAGACCTGCTCCGAGATTGTAGATGCCCGCAAACATAGGCAGCACACTACATGAGCAAACAGCCAAGACGCAACCGGCGACTGATGCCACGGCGTAGGCTAAAACAGGATTGGCGTTGGGACCCAGATAACGCGTTACTGAAGCTTGGGACAGGAAAGTGATAATTGCTCCTGCGATGAATAAAGCCGGCACAACACAAGCCAATGTGTGATTGCGGGCGTACCACTGCAACAGCCGAAATGATTCCTGTATGGCTTGCTGAATCTTAGGATTACCTAATGGCAGAAAATAAGCCACAAGAAAGATACAGGCCAACGCTGCAGAGATCTTCAGCTCTCGCTTCATATTTTCCCTTCGTTTATATATGTCTATATGACCATTTAATCACATTGTGTTATAAAATAAAAGCGCGGTCGAAGCCCCCCAGTGCCGACCACGCTTTCTAAATAGCTTTCAGAAGTTTCTCGTTTTCCTTTGCCTGCTGCTTCAGGACTCCGATGACACAAGAAAAGAATTCAAGAATGCAGGTACACTTAAGTCTGTATATCACCTTGAGTCCTTCTTTTCGATAATCCAGCACACCTGCGTTAACCATTACCGAGAGATGACGTGAGACGTTCGAGCGTTCGGAGCTGATGTGTTCGGCGATGTCGCAAACGCATTGTTCGCCATCTTTTAGAAAATCTATAATTGCGATCCGCAGTGGATGAGCTATCGCCTTTGCAACCTCTGCCTGTTTCTCAAACAACATTTTTTTCTGCCTGTTCAACATAGACAAACCTCAAAACTAAATTACTATATAATTATATACTCATATAGTAATATTTTGTTCGGAAAATCACGAATTTTTGGAAATTTTAAGAAAACATTTGTTTTTGTTTGACAGAGATAGTGATACAATATAAAATGGTTTGTGCAAAAAACTGGTTTTTGGGAGATAATAAAATGTCTGACGATATTGAGAAAGAGAAAACAAAAGCTGAATTGGAGAATTTAGGTTGGCTGGTGGACCAATACGCCCAGAGCCGGTCACTGGGTTTGGCTGTGCCACTGGTGGCTGTAGTTATAATTGCGGTTTTACTGGTGGGCTCAAGAGAGCTGCTGTCATGGAAGACGGCGTGGTGGTCAATTGCAATAGTCTTCTTAGTGGAAGCATGGATATTGATTGGAAGTATTTGGCTTTACTTCAAGCTATGGCCCAAGTACGGGAATTTCTTCTACAAAAGGGATGGGAAAATAAAATTGGAACAAGAGAGAGTTCCGATATGGGCGTGGGCTACGTATGCGTTCACATTCATAGGACCGGCGGTGCTAAACGAATTAGAAATGCTATCGGTTCGCTGGGCTTTGGCGATGGCATTGGCATCGCTTGGCATTTTTATCCTTTACTTGGGTAAAAAACAAAAGGAAATAGCATTAGGGGTTGTGTACGGGCTGCTGTGTTTAGCTGAAGCAGTAGCTACCGCAGTGGGTGTCCCTGCTCCCTTTGTGGAGAGGCATTCATATTTTGCATCGCTAATGGTTTATATAATTGGAGCCGGATTGATTACGATGGTGGTGGTTCATATATATAATCGCAAAGTTCTGCGCAGGATAAAAGAAACGAGGCCGTTCGGTGAGCAAGAGGCAAATAAATCAGGTACATAACAGCATTAACAGGGTTGTGCATGAGCCGGTTCGGCTGGCAATTTTGAAGATTCTAATATCAGCCAAAGAGGTTGATTTTAATTTTCTGCTAACCGTGCTGGGCGTGACAAAAGGAAATTTAGCAACTCATACAAATACGCTTGAATCGGCCGGTCTGATCGAGGTCAAAAAGGAATTTCGCGGCAAGATTCCACACACATCATACAGGATTACAAAGACAGGCCGGGCCGAGTTTCAAAAATACTGGGAGAACATGAAAGCTCTTGCACCATAATAAATGCTCTCCGAGAATGAACTGGTAGGATAACCGAAAGAAGAAGGTAATCGATAAATAGGAGGTATGTAAAATGAAGAGATGTCTTGCGGTGTTAGTTCTGTTGTTGGCAACTTCAGCTTTGGCTGAAGAAAATGCAGAGGGCCGATTTGAAAAAGTTGTCAGCAGAATGGTCAAAGCAATCAATGAAGGAAATCCCGCTGACATTGGAAGCGATTTTGACAAGACAATGGAGGATTTTTTTCCGTTAGAGAAGCGCAAGCCATTCTTAGAGAACCTGTTAGCCCAATATGGCAAAATCCAAGAGCTTGAAGAGCCACGACTGGCTCAACCAGGCCAGGCAATCTTTGTTGCGCACTGCGAACGTGGAGCTTTGGACATCACAGTTTGGCTGGACGACAATGACAAGGTTATTGGATTATTGTTCCTGCCACATAAGCCGGATATACCTGTTCCGGAGAAAAACGAAACTAATCTATCGCTTCCTTTCAAAGGCAATTGGCTTGTTTTCTGGGGCGGGGACACTAAAGAGCTGAATCTACATCACGATACTCCCAACCAAAAGTTTGCTTTCGATTTTCTCGGTGTTGACGAACAGGGAAAAACAGGCAAGGGCCAAGCCCAGGTAAGTGAAGATTACTTTGCGTTCGGCAGGGAAATTTTAGCGCCAGCCGAGGGAGTTGTAACGGATGTCATCAATGGCGTTAGAGATAACATCCCTGGCTCTATGAATCCGTATTCGGCATTAGGAAATGCGGTTTTTATTCAGCACAGCGAATACGAAGTGTCGATACTGGCTCATCTAAAATTCGGCAGTATTAAGGTAAAAGTCGGCGACAAAGTCAAAAGGGGGCAGATAATAGGTCTGTGCGGAAACTCCGGCAACTCTTCGGAACCGCACCTGCATTATCACCTTCAAAATACTCCTATAATACAGGATGGAACAGGGATCAAGTGTTACTTCGAACAAGTGACCTTGCTGAAGAAGGGCAAGGAAAAGTTGGAGACAGATTATTCCCCGGTGAAAGGTGATATCGTATTCACAAAGTAAGCTTGGCTGACATAGGTTGAGGAATCAGTATTTTTTTCTGAACCTGGCGGTGGGGATATTGAGGAGCTTGCGATACTTCGCAACGGTTCGTCTGGCCAGGTTATTGATGCCGGCCTCTGCTAATTTCTGACGGATTTGGTCGTCGCTTAACGGCTTGGTTTTATCTTCCGCATCGATAATTTCCTGCAGCTTAGCCCTTATTGCTTCCCAACTGTGAGCTTGGCCGTCCTTGTCTTGCATTCCGCCGCTGAAGAATTTTCGCAGTGGCAACACCCCCCAGGAGCACTGTACATATTTGCCTGCAACTGCTCGTGAAACCGTAGCCAAGTGCACTCCAACATCATCTGCAACTTTTGACATTGGAAGCGGCCGAAGATACAAAGGGCCTCTGTCAAAAAAGTCCCTCTGGTGTTTCACAACTGATTTTGTCACTCTCAATAGCGTATTTTTTCGCTGCTCTATCGCATCTATTATCCATTGAGCTGAGCGGATGTTGTTGTGCAAAAACTTCCTTGTTTCCTCACCGACTTTGGTGTCTTTTACCATTTTTGTATAGTAGCTGCTTAGTTTTAAGCTCGGTAGATCGGGGTCGGCCAATTGTATTGAATAATCACCCGAATTATCGGAGGATTCTACAACTACATCAGGAGTAATAGGATGGTTTCGGTCTCGGCCGACCTGCAGTCCCGGTGAGGTATCCAGCTTGCTCAGCCGTTTAATGGCCTCGTTGATTCTGTCGATGCTGCAATTCATCTTCTTGGCAATATCCGGCAGGCGATTCTCCAGAAGCTCATCCATATATTCAGCTATCAGGTGAGTTTCAAAACTCATATCTGGATTCCCATTTTGCTTTTCTTTTGCAAAATAGGATCCCTCTTCGCTGCTCTGGGCCAACTGGATAAGCAGGCACTCTTTTAGGTCGCGTGCACCAACACCAGCAGGCTCTAATTTTTGCACTAACAACAGGGCCTTTTTCAAATCATCAAAGGTAAAGCCGTTTTTGTCTTTGTTGTGCAACTGCTCTAATCTTACGGTCAGATATCCCCTGTCGTCGATGTAATCTATTATCATACTGCCGGCTTTTTTCACGGGCTCTTCGGCATCGACTAACCGCCACTGCTCTGTCAAATGCTCGTTGAGTGACTTAGGAGGCGCTGCCGTATTTTTTATAGCCTCGAGTTTCCTGTCAGGCTCGTCTGTTCGCCTACGCGAGTAGAAGGGTCCCGCTTGCTCTATATACTCTTTAAACTCGCCATCCAGGCTTTCCAGCCTTTCAAAGTCTTCAACCTTGTTGTTGTCCGTGTCAACAACCAAGTCTTTTTCGCTTATATCCTCTTCCGGAGTTTCTCGTTCGGTCGTCTCGGCCTCTTCGGTGTTTGAAGGCTCAGCCATTTCCAGAACAGGATTGTTATTCAACTCCTGCTCGATCCTTCCCTGAAGTGCGAGGATTGGAAGCTGAAGAATCTCCATTGATTGAATCATATGCGGAGCGAGCTTCATTCGCTGCTCCATTCGCATCTGGCCTGTCATCTCCAGCTTCATACAAGTGCCTGAAAAAACTTTTTGTTATTATTCCATTTAGAAATAGGTAACAGGATTGCCGCGCTTCCCGCTTTGGTTTTGGCCTTCGCCGAGACGAGCGGCTGCGCCTCGCTCCCTAAGGGGCATAGCTCGCAATGATAAACTGACACAATCCTCCGTCATTGCGAGAAGACCGGCATCCGCCGGCGGGTGCCGGACGACGAAGCAATCTCCATCACGCATAATACCAATATCCATGAAACGCTGTACTATGCAGTGTAATCCATATCCTTCTGTTATTATAAAGATTGCAAAAAGCCGCGTCAATGTATGGTTGGTGCTTGGAACATTTTAGTCTAATTCTTGTCTGCCGATTATCGCATCTGTAAGCATTTTGCCACTTGCATATTCAATAGTACTGCCGGTGGGCAGTCCTCTTGCCAGCCGAGTGATTTTTACGCCAGGGGATTTGATCAGCGAGCTTATATAAAGTGTTGTGCCGTCGCCGGCCAAATTAGGATTGGTGGCCATTATCACTTCTTTTACATCGCTGCTATGAACCCTTTCGATGAGCTTGTCGATGGTCAAATGTTCCGGCTCGATTCCTTCCAAAGGTGCGATGTGACCGCCGAGTACATGATAGACCCACTTGCAGGCGCCTGTTTTTTCCAGAGCTATAACGTCTTTCGGCTGTTCGACAACACAGATCAAGGTCTTATCACGCCGAGGATCAGAGCAGATTTGGCAAATAGGTTGTTCCGAGAGATTGTAACAGATTTGGCAGTGTTTGATTTTGGTTTTAACATCTTTTATCGCTTCAGCGAGTGCCGTAGCTTCTGACTGCCCGGCTTTTAGTATATGGAAAGCCAGCCGTTCAGCCGTTTTTGGTCCGACTCCCGGCAGCTTGCTGAACTCTTCGATAAGTTTATTCAAAGTTTCAGTATAAACGCTGCTCATAGTTTTTCACTCCTATTTATTAAAGCCATCCCCAAGCTGCGCTTGAGGCTGCCACACATCGCTCTTCATAACTTACTAAGGACAAAACGCTCTATTAAAAATGCCCTATCAAATAGGGCATATATCAATAACATAGCAAAGATTCAATGAAAAAACGCAGGCTAACTTGGATTGGTCTTTAAATGAAGCCAACAAAGCAATCGGGGTTTATACCGAACCGATCAGTATAAACCCCGAAAGGATATACTTAAACTATGCCAAAACAAACGTTATTCCGCAGATGAAGAACGATGCAGTCTAATATCATCAATGTACAAATCACCTGCACCACCAGGTTGTATATTATCCTCACTACCGACACCGATGGACAACTCTGTAATAGACTGTAAATTCACACCAATTAAGTTCGTAAACGGAATATTCCACTCTGTCCATGTGTTCAAAGTCGTTGCAGCCGGATCCGGATTTGTGACCACCACACTGTTGCCGGTGCTATCCTTCAGCGTCACATAAAGCGGCTCAGCAACGTTACTATTTATGCCAATATCCTGGGACTGCCACTCGCCTGTAACTGAGCCGGTCGTAGTGACATCAGAGAATTCGGCTGTGCAAGTTGCATTAGCATCGTGGCTGCACACGATTAAGCCTATATAGACATCCAAAAGCATGGGTATCGTAGCCGAACCAAGCGTCTCCCACGTATTTCCATCAACTGAATACTCGCCTGTAAAGGTGTTGCCGCTGCGGGTCAGTCTTACCCAGACCGGAGTGCTGACCCCATCTTGTCCGTCGGCCTCGCTTTCAAGAGCCGTCTCAAGACGGCGCAGAAACTGAACTTCATTCATAGGTTGAATATTCACCATGGCATGTGTGGAACCCGCCTCCAGCGACTCACGAATCATCACTCCTGCCTTGGCTGAGTCGTGAGTATTAGTCATGCTGATTACTTTTGCCGTTATGCTTCCAACGCCGGAGAGCCGTTTGTAAGCATAGTGGAACTGGTCAGAATTTTCCCAGATATCCGCACCGGCACCGGTCATCGTAATCGGTGGCCCAATCGTAAAACTACCGACAGATGCTGGTATGCCCCTGAACCAAAGTGTTAAAGACTCAACGCTTTCTCTGGTCCAATCCTGTGGGTCCACCCACTGGCGTTCGGTTTCAGAAAAAGTGAGTGTTCCGCTTTGTTCGTAGTCGGTACCTTCGTTCACGGTACCATCGTTGTCGTAACGCATGTACATAGCTTGACGGCCGCTGTGAACTATAGTCCGCTCGGCAAATGGCGGATCGAGGTGCCCCACGGTCATGCCGGTATTATTCACAGCATAGTCCGCCCACACATCGAATATCCTGTCAGGCGCATAGTCGTTATAGTCTTCAAAGTCATCCACAACAAGAAAGTTACCCGTCGTAAAGCTCCAGACGTCACCTGCCCAGGGACTATCGGGATTGAGGTCGTTGACCCCATCGATCCGCCAGTAGTAGGTTGTGTTGAATTCCAGAGTTCCGGGCGTATAAGTAGTGTCGGAGTGACGTCCTTTATAAATCCCATCCGCAGAGGTATTAGCATCATTGACATCCGTAAAATCGGTGCCGAAATATACATTGTGTTCATCGGCATAGGCACCCGGCCTCCAGATAAGATTAGAATCAATTCGTATATCTGTCGTACCATTAGCCGGATTCGGCCCAAAAGACCATACTCTCGAATACATCTCAAATGGTAATAGATTGGTACCAGGGATGATCGTTGCAGTAGTATCATCGTCAGAAGTGCTCCAGGCAACCGCCAGGGTGTCGTGGTCACTGTCACTGCCTTCCTTCTGCAGTGCCATAATGTAGTACAGATTGCCAGCTTCCAGATGAATCGGGGCCGATTGCGGACTCGCGTCCCACTGGTGATAACCGATTGCCCCAGTATTCGAAGCAATCATATCGTTATCCAGCCACAATTCGCCGGTGTCATCGGTGGCGAGCCAGAACGTATAATCACCAGTGGTCTCCACATAAAGCCAGCCGTGCACGCGGGTACCATAATTGTCCGCCCAGTCCCTTGGAGTGTCAAACAAAGGAAGATAGTCAGTAAAGCTCGGATTATCCGGATAATTCGGATTGCCTGTCAGCTCGGCAATAGTGCTGCCCGTGATGTTCTCCCAAACCTCATGTGTGATCGAACCGAGTCCAACTATTGGAACAGTCGTAAAGCTCCATACAGTGCCCTTATGTATTGTTAGCGGCGACGTGGACTCTACTTCATCAATCCGCCAATAGTAGGTCTTTTCTGTTTCGCGTGTAATGTCGGTTTCTTCAAGAGCCCAATCTACATCGGCTGGATTCGTCAGGTATGCTCTAAATGGGACAGAACCGGAAGTGCCTATAGGTGCATTGTTTACATCGTCAAAATTATCACCGAAAAACACTACATGCCCCATAGCTGCACCATGACCTGCCTCCCATGTAAGCGTCGTATCTACAGGTACGTATTTACTGCCCGTATCCGGAAAAGGATTATAAGCAATTGAAGGTCTAGTATTAAAATTCCAGATATTGCCTCGATAGGAATTTGCTCCATTGACCGTATCGATCCGCCAGTAGTAGGTTTTGCCTAAAACAAGCTCACTAACATTATAGCTCGTATCGCCGGTCAAACCCTTGTCTGCAGCAGGGACACCACTGTTCACATCGGCCCGGTTGTCGCTAAGGTACACATGGTAACTGTCCACACCGGGTACATTAGGTCCCGCAGTCCATGTAAGAGTAACACTTGTATCATCATAAGAGCTCTTATGCGCCGGGTAGGGGTTATGAGCTCTATAAAGGGGACTCGTAAGTGTAAGCTGAACATTGTCGAAACCAACCCATGAAGCAGAAGCAGTAGTCACGTTGTTTAATTCAATGCCTATTTCGTGGTCATAACAGGTTGGAACGGTATCGGCTGAAAAGGTCAAACTAAACAACGTAGTTGGGCTCGTCAGTAAGTCTGATGTAACCGGTGCAGTATAAGCTGCCACTGGAACCCTCGTACCGTTATCATCATAATAGAGGGAAATTTTAAAAGTCGTACCCACCCAATTATTCCTCGCATTAACTTTTAATTCAAACACATCACCGCTGCCGATTAGAAAATTAGTCAAATTGTAAACCGGAGGGTCCCCTCCCATTAGGAAGCCTGTATAGCTCCCTTCAGCGGCAGTAGTAAACCCTGTTTCCACGCCGGAATCATTGGATGTAAGAGAACCATCGGTCCAGCCGGGGACATCTGCGAAGACACCTCCCTCCGGTCTCTCCCCATCCCAGCAGTGCTGTTTAACGGTGCCAGGCAATTCGAAGCTGAAGTTCTCAACCTCGATTGACACAGCCGCACCGGCTGGAATGCCCGCAGCCATAATCAACGCCGCAATGACATAAAGCAAAAAAGTAAAACCGCCACGGCGGATACGCCTCAGTGGATGTTGAGACGTCTTCATCCCCTCACAATGAGTATTCGATTTTCTACACATAATATTCCTCCTTTTTACAGCTAATAACAATTAACGTGTTTTAGTCACACATAAAAAACTAAACATCAGAATACAGAATACTGACTTCTGAAAAACTTGCACTCTCACTTTCCTAACCATTGAAAGACTGAGCCTTGATGTATTCTGATGTGCCTCCTTCCCTCAAAAGCTAATATCAATCGTTGATCGCCATATAGATGATCTTAGGTGTACAAAAAGCTAATATCTACAATCTCCTCTAATCATATTTATAACACATTAGCTGTCTCAATTCAAGCAATAATTTACCTGTGGCGGTCCTAGGGACTCTTTACGGAGAGCTATAAGTGTTTCGGTTTTTGGGCTTTTTTCAAAGCCTAACTTAAACTGAAGACGTAAGTCTGTCCTCTGTTATCTTTCCTCTGTCCTGTGCCGGATTGGATTGACATGGAGTTGGATAAAGAAAAATGACCATCCGAGGCCAGAAAAAAGTTTTTCCGCTTTTTCTTTGTTCACTGTTAGTTTATACTTCTCAACTAAATTAATCCATGCTTGTCCCGTGAGATAGGCTGGAGGCCGTTCATCTCACGGGGTAGATTTGTTAAAGGAGAAAACGATGGGAGTCCTGGGTCATATTTTTGCTCCATCGCCATTTGTTCAACTGCAAGAACACGCAAAGAAGGTGCATGAGTGTGTGGAAATTCTTCGTCCATTGGCAGATGCACTATTGGCTGAAGATTACGATAAAATCGAAGAATTACACAATCTTGTCTCAAAGAAAGAGCACGAGGCAGACCAGATAAAAACGGAATTGCGAGACAGGATTAGCAAAATGTACTTTCTATCGGTAGGCCGGCTGGAATTAAGCCAGTTTTTAGCGTACCAGGACGACGTAGCCGATGCAGCGGAGGATTTTGCAGTCGTGTTGCTGCTGCGCAAAACCAAAATCCCCAAAGAGCTCCAGGCCGACTTTAAGGCTTTTGTTGAGCAGGTCATCTATGTAAGCGAACAATTGATGGGTTTAACAGATAAGCTTTCGGCTCTCTCTGAAGCTGCCTTTACCGGCGAAGAGGCCCAGGAGGTACTCAAAACGATTGAAAAAATCAGCTATGAAGAATGGCAGACCGATCGTATCGAGAGAAAGTTTGCCCGCAAGTTTTACAGTATGGAAGACAAGCTCGATCCTATTACTATTATGTTCCTTGACAAGTATTGTAAGAGGCTGAGCTTTATAGCCAACACGGCCGAAAAGACCGCGAAATATCTGCGCCTTATCATTCGCAAGAGATAGCGCAGGCGGAACCAAAGGAACAATGTCCGTATGGAAATCCTTGTCATCGCAGCAATCATAATCGCTGTCTATATGGCCTGGAACATCGGCGCTAATGATGTGGCCAACTCTATGGCTGACGCAGTTGGCTCTAAAGCGTTAACCATCTTCTGGGCTGTGGTCTTGGCCGCCATCTGCAATTTCTGCGGAGCCGTGCTTGTTGGTGGCCATGTTACGGATACCGTGCGTAAAGGAATAATAGATACCCAGGCCTTCACCCACAATCCCCGTATGCTTGCCCACGGCATGGCCTGTGCTCTGCTGGCCGCGGCGTTGTGGTTGAATATCGCATCGTACCTGGGCATGCCGGTATCCACTACACATTCCATCGTCGGGGCAATCGTCGGGTTTGGAATCCTGCAGGCTGGTCTCGGACACATCCATTGGGCCAAGCTGGGCGAGATTGTGGCCAGTTGGTTCATATCGCCGTTAGCCGGTGCGATAATGGCATTTATCATATTCAAACTGATTTCGCGATACATACTATCAGTTGAAAACCCGGCATTAGCGGCGCGCAAAGGTGTGCCGGTCTGTGTTTTTTTCACCTTCACTATATTGATCCTTGCTATTATTTATAAGGGTTTGAAAAACATTCATCTGAACTTAACAGGACCACATGCCCTTGTCCTAAGCGTAGCAGGAGGACTTATCGCAGCAGGGATTTCTGCACTGTTTACCAGGAGAAACTGCACCTGTAATGGTGAGCTGCCATTCGAGCAGCAGCTCGCCCAGGTGGAGAAGGTTTTTGCTGTGCAGGTCATGTTCACATCATGCACAGTGGCGTTCGCTCAGGGAGCCAACGATGTAGCTAATGCAATAGGGCCTTTAGCGGCGGTGATTGAAATTGTTAAGAGCAACTCTATTCCCGGCAAGGTCCCTGTGAGTATTTGGCTTTTGGTTCTGGGGGGCTTTGGCATCGCTGTTGGCTTGGCCACCTTCGGCTATCGCGTAATGCGTCTGGTTGCAACAAAGGTTACTGAGATTACGCCTTCACGAGGCGTTTCTGCTGATTTGGCTGTTATAGTAACGGTCTTAGCCTGTTCAAAAATGGGCCTGCCAATATCTACTACTCACACGCTCGTAGGTGCAATAATAGGAGTGGGGTTGGCACGTGGTATCACGGCTGTTGACCGCAGGGTTGTTGGTTCTATCTTTACTTCTTGGCTCGCTACTGTTCCAGCCGCTGCGGCATTGTCTGTATTGCTTTACCTCATTGGAAAATGCCTATTTTGGTGAGCTGACGGTCCCCGATCAAATCGGGGGTTGGTAGGTAATCGGAGCTATTTGAAAACTACCTTGCCTGTGCCGGTAGTAATTCTGCCTATTGTATAGACCTGCTCGCCGAATCGTCTTAATTTTTTCGCTATCGAATTAGCGAAATCCTCCGCCACTATCAGTACAAATCCTATCCCCATATTGAAGACTCTGTACATTTCACTTTCTTCAACAGGACCTGCATTTTGCAGGAATGTAAATATCTTATGTCTTGGCCAATTCGCTTTATTTATAGCTGCGTTGCAGTTTTTCGGCAGCACTCGTGGAATGTTACCCACCAGGCCGCCACCGGTAATATGGGCCATTCCGTGGACGACTTGCTTAACCTTATACTGGGACAATAGTTTCACTATCGGCCGAACGTAGATTCGTGTTGGCTCCAGCAGCACATCACCCAATACCGCTCCGGCGAGCTCGGTTACTACGTTGGTTATCTTCATTTGACGCTGCTTAAAACATATACTTCGAGCCAGTGTGTAGCCGTTGCTGTGCAGTCCGCTGGATGCCAGGCCCAGGATGATATCGCCAGGTCTTGTGTTTTTTCCAGTGATAATTTTTTTCCGCTCTATTATACCAACAGCGAATCCAGCCATATCGAAGTCATCTTTTTTATATGTGTCGGGCATTTCAGCGGTTTCGCCGCCGATGAGCGCGCAGTCAGCTAATTTGCAGCCGGCGGCAACGCCTTTGACCAGCTCAGCTACGATTTTCGGCTCCAGCTTCTGAACCGCCAGATAGTCCAGAAAGAATAACGGCTCGGCACCTTGTACGAGCATGTCATTGACATTCATAGCCACTAAATCAATGCCCACGGTGTCGAACCTTTTTATTTTTGCAGCCAATTGCACTTTACTGCCGACGCCATCAGTGCAGGCCACCAGCACCGGCCTTTTATAATTTTTCTTGAATAGTTTTTCGTCGTAGTCAAGGCGAAACAATCCTGCAAACGCATTTTTAGACTCAATAACTCTCGGCCCAAATGTGCTGGCCAGACTGGCTTGGATTTGCTTGACCATTTGCTCACCGGCATTAATACTGACGCCGGATTGTTCGTAGGTGGCGAATTTGCTCATTTTAGATTCTCGACGCTCGATACTCGATACTCGTTTTATGATTATTGTCCACGGATTTAATGAAATTGTTAATCATTCTGCCAAGATGGTCGTATTCTTCACAAAAATATCTATATTTTTCTTCATCATTGAATGATTATAGCATCTAACAGAATGAATAGTATAGCTTACTTTCTGTCACTCCCGCGTAGGCGGGAGTCCATAAAAAGCCATAGAATACTGGATTCCCGCTCCCCGATTATGCGGGGACAAGTTTACCCCACGCAGTGTGGCTTGCGCCACTGCGAAGGCAGGGGCGGCAATGACAGGCGTAGAGTATTTCTAATTTTGTTAGAGCCTTGCTCTGTTTAAAAGCCTCACCGTCGTTTCGACCGAAGCCCCCATTTCTGCCTTCGCAGAAAGCACGGGGGCGAAGTGGAGAAATCTGCTCAAAAATAGATTTCTCGACTCGCCTTCGGCTCGCTCGAAATGACATTCTGAGCTCTTTTCAACAGAGCATTAGAGCCTCTTAGTCTCGTACAAAGTATCTAAATGATCTATGGTTTCATCACAGGATGCTATAGAATAAGTAAGAAACTTGATAAATTCTTGCTTATATCTACGTCTTCCGAAACCTTCTACTATAGTGTTTTTAATAGACTTACTGGACTTTTTTATCTGATTACCTTCCTCGTAGATTTCAAATTTTGGCAGTTTCAAGGTCATCTGGCGTATTTCTATAGCTAATTTATGAGCTTTCTTATAGATATCCAAATCTCTATAGCTCTTATACCCCACTGTTTTGTCCTTTTACGAGCATCAAGTATCGAGTTCCTCAAACATCCGTCCGCCTTAGTCGGATTCCATAGCGAACTTAGTAGCGGCGGGGCTGTTGAAAAAGGTGAGATTGCTTCGTCGCTATGCTCCTCGCAATGACACAAAGTGCGTTTTCAGGTTATTGCGAGCGATTCGAAGAATCGCGCGGCAATCTCAAATGTTGCTTTGGGACTTTTTCAACAGCCCCACGGCCACGTCAACCGGAATTCTGTATTTGCCGGTCCAGCAGGCGGTGCAATAGTGATCAGCCGGCAGATTTGCACAGTTAAGCAATCCTTTCAGCGACATATAGCCGATACTATCGACCTCCAGAAATTCTTTAATTTGTTTGAGGCTGCGTTCATTCGCCAATAATTCTTCTTTGGTAGGAAAGTCCACGCCGTAGTAACAGGGAAATCTTATCGGCGGACAACTGACCCGCATGTGGATTTCTTTTGCGCCTGCTTGCCTTAATGCTCTTATCTTGCCTCTGGTGGTAGTGCCGCGAACGATGGAATCATCCACGACAACAATACGTTTGCCGCCTACCACTTGCTCTACTATTGCCAGTTTGAGTTTAACCTCCAGCTCCCTTAGTTTCTGGTTCGGCGAGATGAATGTCCTTCCTACATAGTGACTCCTGACCATTCCCATATCGAAGGGTATTTTGCTTTGCTCTGTGTATCCTATTGCAGCCGATGTTCCCGAATCCGGCACAGGAATTACCACATCAGCATCAGCAGGGTGCTCTATAGCCAATTGTCTGCCGAGCTTTTTTCTAAATTCATGTACATTTTCACCAAAGATGGTGCTGTTTTGCTTGGCAAAATAGATGTGTTCGAAGATACAATGGGCCGGTGTGACATTACTGGGCTTTACAAAAAATCTGCTGGAAAGGCCTGTTTTATCCAGCGTGACTATTTCACCGGGCTCAACTTCCCTAATGAACTTTACCCCTATGGTGTCGAAAGCACAACTCTCGCTGGCAATGACATAATAGCCTTTTTCTGTTTGGCCGATGCACAAAGGCCTTATGCCATAGGGGTCGCGAGCCGCCTCAATACGGTCGGCAAACAAAAACAAAATACAATAAGACCCCTGTAGGTGGTTTAATACGTGGGCGAGAGGATCGGGCTTAGCTAAGTGAGTTGGCTTAGCTAACAAATGAACGATTACTTCGGTATCGCTTGTTGATTTAAATATACTACCATAGGACTGATATTCGTCCCGCAGCAAAGCTGCATTTATAAGGTTGCCGTTATGTGCCAATGCCACCTGTCCACGGGAATATTCCGCTAAGAGCGGCTGACTATTAACGGCTTTACTGGCACCTGAGGTTGAATACCGGACGTGGCCTATCGCTATCGGATTAGACAGCTTTTCTAAAATGTCTGAGCCGCTGCGAAAAACCCTTCTTACTGTTCCCATGCCTTTGTAGCACTGAATAACCTGCCCGTCACTGGAGGCAATTCCTGCCGATTCCTGTCCGCGGTGCTGAAGACTATGTAAGCCGAAATAGGTTTTTTGGACGGCTTGGTCGTCACCGAAAATGCCAAATAAACCACAGCTCTCCCGGGCAAGATGAGACAATTGGCCTTGAGTAGATAGGGCAATGTTATTGAAATTATCTTTGTATTTCGAGTCTAACATTTCGTGTCTTTACCGTACATAATGACTTGACAGTTGGTAGTATTGGTTCGTAAGCCACGCTTAATCAATTACTTACTATGCACAACAAAGTAAATAGTTTAGTAAATCAATCGAATCAAGTCAAACAATTGTTTTTCCTATAATCGGCCCGGCTGAAAAAATTCTTGTTTACGGCTGACAAACGGTATTATATTATCTGCGTATAATTTGATAAGCCAGGGGAGCTAAAGGCCAAACGAAAGTTTTGGTTACGGCTGAGAGCACCGCACTTATTTGCAGTTGTTAAATTTCAGCTTCTTCGGTTGATATTGCCATTACAGTAGCACCAGTAAAGAATCGAGGCCACGACTGCAAATAAGTACGGGGGACCCTTGAACCTGTTGGGGTAATGCCCGCGAAGGAAGGCTCGTATTGATGAGTTTAAGCACTCCTTCAGCGGAGTGCTTTTTTGTTGATAATGAATTCAATGAATGATAAGGAAAGGAAACAAAAGATGATAGAGACTAATATATCCCGAGTGATTATCGAGCAATATGTCAAGAAGCTGACCGAGCGTCTTGATAATGACGTGGTTATAGTTGGTGCAGGACCGGCTGGTTTGGCTGCCGGTTATTATCTGGCTAAAGTAGGAGCCAAAACAACTGTGATTGAAAAAAAACTCTCGACCGGCGGCGGAATCTGGGGCGGTGCCGCAGGCTATAACGTTGTTACCTTTGAAGACAAAGATATTTTGGATGAGATAGACGTGACAACGAAAAAGCAAGGCCGGCTTTACGTGGCAGACTCAATAGAGTTTGCTACCGCCTTGGCTTACAAGGCCAAAAAAGCGGGGGTTGAGATATTTAACCTGATAGAAGTCGAGGATATTGTTCTAAAAGAGGAAACCGTTAAAGGAGTTGTCGTTAATAGTGCCAGTGCACTTGCAATAAATCTTCATGTTGACCCATATTGTATTTGTGCAAAGTTCGTTGTTGATGCTACCGGCCATCCGGCTGAGTTAGTCGGTATGCTCAAAAGAAGAAAGCCACAGCTTTTTTCGCGAGAGCTACAGGAGTATTTTATGAACGTGGAAGTCTCCGAAGCCGGCGTTGTGGAAAAGACCGGCGAGGTCTTCCCAGGCCTTTACGTTGCCGGTATGGCCGTATGCGATGTATATAATCTGCCGAGAATGGGACCGATTTTTGGAGGAATGCTGAAATCCGGCAAAAAGGTTGCTGAATTGATAAATGAAAAACTACAGTCTTCCAACACGTAAAGAATGCTTCGATATAATTAAAAAGCATCGCGTGCCACCACATATTGTAAAGCATTGTATGGCAGTAGCGAAACTGGCTGTATTTTTGGCGCAAAGACTCAATGATAAAGGCGTTGCAGTAGATATTGATCTTGTAGATAGAGCGTGCCTTCTGCATGATGTAGCGAGAGTTTGTGAATTTAAAGATTTCGACCAAAATAATTTCGTCCATACGGTCACAGAACAGGAAAAGACAACTTGGAATCGACTAAAAGCAAAGTACAAAGGAATTTCGCATGAGGATGCTGCTTATGAGCTACTGAAGGAAAAATATCCAGAGCTTGCTTTGGCTATAAAGAAACACAAATACGCAGCTCTACTTGACGAGGCAGAAAGGCCCAACACATGGGAAGAAAGAATCGTTTATTATGCAGACAAAAGGGTTATGCATGATAGTGTTGTGACTTTGAAAGAAAGGCTCGAAGACGGCCATCAAAGAAATGTTCATTTACGACATACAAAGGAACAAAACAAAATTAACACAGCCGAAGTTGACCGATTGATTTTCATATTAGAGCATGAGATTTTCGCAAAAATGAGCTTAGAACCTGATGACGTAACAGAAGAATTTATCGATTCGCAAGCAAATATTTAGCTGCCGGTTTCACCGGGGGGATTCTTTACGCAGGATTTTTGGCTATATTTTTCCAACTGCGGCGTCTTGTTGCCCTCAGACCTGAGATAACAGTAACCGTCAGCATAGCGGCTAACGTTACGGAGGTGAACCAATATCCCCACGTAGCAGTCTGAACGTGAGCCATCTTAATAATCACTGTCCCTATTGCGAAGGACTGAATAAACATCTTTATCTTGCCGGAAGAAGTTGCCGCGAAGTTGATGCCACGTGCCTCGGCAGTGTGACGAAGCACAGTCACATAAGCTTCTCGCGCAATTAATACAGCCACCACGAGCCAATGGATAAACGCTAATGTTACTGGTTCCAAGTCGAAAAGCTTTGGCTCGCCAATTATAGCAAAACATATAAATGCACCGCAGACGAGTATTTTGTCAGCCAGCGGGTCTAACATTCGGCCGAACTTGCTGGTAACATTTAATTTCCTCGCGATATGGCCATCGATAATATCAGTCAGACCCGCAGCCATGAAGACTACAAAGGTAATATCCAGAAATAATAACTTGTTTGCGGCCAAAGGTGAGTAAAGAATCATAATAAGAAAGACAACTGTCAATACAAACCGTGCAAAGGTCAAGATGTTCGGAATGAGTTTGATCATAGTAGAAAGTTTAATTCTTTAGAGATAGTTTTCAACCTTAAATTTGACGCACCAGCAAATCATAATCTTTCGCTCCAACGACCCGCGTTTTTATAAGCTCACACGGTTGCGCTGAGCAGTTTTCGACAATACAAACACTGTCTATTTCAGGTGCTTGGCCGAAGTAACGTCCTCTACCAAGACCTTTCTCGTCAACCGAGTCAACCAGGCAGAGAAGCTCGCTGCCGATTTTGGTTTTGTTCTTAGCAAAAGCAATTCTCTGCTGGACCAGCATCAATTGCTCAATGCGCTGTTGTTTTATCCGATCCGGAATCTGATTGGGCATATCGGCGGCAGGCGTGCCGGCTTCCGGATAAAACTGAAAGCAGCCCAAAGCGTCGAATTCGGCCCAATTGACAAAATCCAGCAGCTCGGCGAACTGCTGCTCGGTCTCGCCGGGAAAGCCGACTATCAGAGTTGTTCGCAGCACAATATCAGGCATAGCCGAGCGCAATTTACCAATAAGCTGCTGCAGACGTTCCTTAGTATCAGCTCGACGCATGCTTTTTAAGATTGTGTCGTTTATATGCTGGACGGGGATATCGAGGTAGTGAACGACTTTTTTGCTTTTTGCGATAGTTTCTATTAAATTATTATTGATACCAGCTGGCCAGAGATACATCAAGCGAATCCATTTCAACCTCTCAATTTGATCGAGTTCTGTTATGAGAGTAGCCAGCCCGTTTATTTGCTTGCGGTCTCGACCATAGTAGGTTGTATCCTGTGCTATTATATTTAATTCGACCACACCTGCTGAAGCCAGCTCAGCGGCTTCGGCAAGCACTAAATCCCGTGGTTTGCTTCTGAATGGACCTCTGATAGACGGTATAGTGCAGAAAGAACAGCGGTGGTTACAGCCCTCGCTGATTCTAAGATACGCCCAATGACGTCCGGTAATAAGTAGCCTTGCTCTATCATCACTGCAATTTTCCGGCAGATGTCCCAGATAAGCGGCTGGCCGATTGGCCGAAATGGTTCTTTCAATTATCCGAGCGATATTATCCCGCTGACCAAGGCCGACAATGGCATCTATACCTTCTACCTGATTGAAAAGCTGTCGGCCCAGCCTCTGAGATAAACAGCCTGCCACAATGACTTTTCCGACGTTGCCTCTTTGTTTGCAATCCACTGCATACCTTATGGCATCGAGGGCTTCTACTTTTGCAGGTTCGATGAAACCACATGTATTAATTATAATAACATCGGCATTATCGGACTCATTAGTTATAAAAAAGCCCGCCTGTGCAATTTCGGCTAACATTTTTTCGCTATCAACCACATTCTTAGGACAACCCAGTGATATAAAGCCGACTGTAGTAACTTTGTGCTTTTTTGCAGTCATAATCGGGAAAATAGTTAAAAATTAAAATGTCTAATCTTTTTAATTTAGGCAATATTAAACTGTTATGTTTTTTTACCTTAATAAAATGAGCTTGACGATAAAAAAATAGGTAATATAATAATTCCTCTGGCATTTTTACCTATTAGAAACAGTAAATTCCAGGACCACCCCGCCTGCTTCGCGCAGGATTGTGCTGGTGGTATAATTATGAGCAAAATCAGACAAAAAACAAGCTACAGGCAGATTTTTATCTTAATTTTGGCCATAGTAGCTGTTTTGTGGATCGGAGGCTGTGAAGATTCCTTCGTTGGAAAACCTGCAAGTCTTCAATCCCAAAAAATCCTTGATGATTTGGGTAAAATTGAAACTACCTCTGAACCCAACATCACTATACCGGAAGTTTACAAAAAAACGTCCAAAATCGTCGAGCAGTCGGTCAACGGCAAGACCGAGTGGAAACTGTTTTATTTCTGCCAGTATCATATATCTAACGAACTCAAGGAAATTGTCAACGAGCAGTTCGCAACCGAGCTTTTTGACCAGAAAGGCAAATCAACTGCCCTGCCGGACTATACTGTAAGCAGTAATCCGGCTACCAACCAGTTGATAGTAAGGTGTCCGGCTAAAGAAGATGTCGATTCTGTGTTAGAATTGTTACAGGAAGTAGATGTCCCGCCGATTCAGGTCAAGATTAACTGTCTTGTTTCCGAGGTCTATGCGGATAAGACCATAGACCACTCAACTACTTTAATGATTCAAGAGCTGTTTGGCGAGGATATCTGGGTGGCTCCTGCAGGTCAACCTTTCGGGACAGCAATTGATAAGTTGCTAACGGAACCAGACACCCTTCCTGCTTTTCCCGGGGCTTCGCTCAGAGAAATCGCTCGGGCTAAAATGGGTCTTAAAGTCGGATATTGGAAAACCGATAAGTACATGGCTTTGGTGGACCTGCTGGAGTCACAGGGTTATCTGAAGATATTGATGAATCCTACACTGGAAGTCGTCAACGGCAAAAAAGCCAAAGTGATAAAATCCGAGCATGTACCTTTGCAGAAAATAACAAGCATTTTGCCCGTCGGGGAAAGTGTTGTTACAGAGCACACGGAGTTTATTGATGTGGTTGACTCTCTGGAGATTACGCCCCATGTTTTTGCGGATGGAACCGTTGGCTTGCAAACAAACATAATACTTGGCTCAAAATTAACTCCTGAAGGTGTCAAGCAATTGCCCATCGTAACAAGGAAGGAAATTAATAATGAAGAGAACCGCATCAGACGGGGCGAGAGCCTGGTAATCGGCGGCATAAGGAAGACCGAAAAACGCGACGTCATTAGAGGTATCCCTGTGCTGAAAGATTTACCTGTAGTTGGTGTTCTATTTTCCGGCAGAGATTTTGAGGAGCGGGTCGTAGAGACCATTTTTATATTAACTCCTACTATCTCCACGGGCGGTATTCCTAAGCGGGAAATGGTCGAAGAAATCAAAAGGATACACGAGCCGCCGATTTCGCCGGGACTTAGCGAGGCTATTACAGACCCCCTTGGCCTTGCAGCTCGGGAAAAACAGCAAAAAGAGCAGGTTCGTGAATCCGAACAATCACGTCTCGAAGCTGAAGCGGAAAAGGCACAGGTCAGAAACGCCCTTAGAGAAGCCGCAGAACAACTTGAAAAAGCAGAAGCAGAAGTCAAAAGGTTAAAGGATGAATTAGAACAAGCTAAGGCCGAAGAAGAAAATCACATCCGCCAGGACTCACGAAAAGATTCTAATGAGCCTCCGCCCAGTGCTGAAGAAAGCAAACAGAAAGCGGAAACAGAACAAGCTCTGAATCAAGAGGCTTATATACCAAGAACAGAGGAAAAAGCAGAAACAGCTAACGCCGACCTGCAAAGCTTACGTTTACACAAACAGAGGAGTCTGGTTTGAAATTCCACGATTCGAAAGATATAATCAACAAGATAATAGAGGGGTAGTATATGGATGATATTGATAATAGCAGACCTTACGGAAATGAAGACCTCGACGAGCCGATTCCTATCGGTGACGACACCGGTCAGATGAAGGTTTCACATTCGCCCTTAAATTTGGGAGGCGGCGATGCAACAGGGCCGGCAAAGTCGCCTGTAAAAAAGCCGGCCCATTCGACAGGCTCAGTGCAGGCTGTGGAAAAACCGGCAGATAATAAGGGTTCAGCCAGCCGAATCACCGGCGTAAAGACCTTCTTTACCAAATTGCACCCTGGCGCTATGGAATTTCTCGATGAGCAAATCCAAAAGTGGCTGAAGGAAAATCCAGGTGTCCACATAAAATTAACCAACACGACTACAGGCGAGGTCCAGGCCAAAAAGACCGAGCCTAATATCATAATTCATGTTTGGTATTAGGTAGCAAGACATCATCGGTTAAGAAATTATGGAACGACATCAAACCGGCTGATATCCGTTTTTCCACTCAAAATTCGATATTTCCACCGCCGTCTATCTGGCCGGCAGTATTGGCATAGTTGTTTGTGTTGTCGGAGGCGCGGTTGTTGGCGTAGAAGTTACCAGTTGAGTCGAAATAGATGCCTTGCAGGGAGGATGTCACCAGGTTTCCTCGATCGAGTTGGATGTGCCGCCTTAAATTAAGGCTATTGGGAAATTCAGGTTAGGGAAATTTTTCACCGGAAAGGTTCTCAGTAATAAATTGACTCTTAAGCAGATGCAGGGTCAGATCATAAGATTAAGTAATATCGGCGTTCATGGTATTGATCCTTCTTTTGCTATCCCCGCTCCGGCAGCCAGCGCAATTTTGACTATCGGCAATGTTATCAGAGAGATTTTCCCTAATAATAGTCGAATGACTATGCATAAAATGATGAGCCTATCTGTTACTGTGGATCGGACTGTTACAAATGAGGTGTACACAGCTAAGTTTTTAAGCTTCCTTATAAACCTGCTAACAAACCCATAACAACTGATTAGAAAGGTGGCTTATTAGTTCAGATTTTAGCCGGATTGTGAAGTATCTTGTGCTGGATGCACGTTTCGTCACAGCAGGAATTATTTATTACCTGATTTAAGGTATAAGGAAAATGAATCAATATTTCAGAACTATTTTAACCTGTATTATTATGATTACATTTAGTGCGATAGGTACCACAAAGCAAATTCAGACTTTGCCTAATGTTGTGATGCTCTGGCCTGACGGTGCTCCTGGTGCGCAGGGCGATACCGAGGGAGATAAACCGACGCTGACTATTTATCCTGCTACTAAGAAAAAAAACACCGGAACTGCTGTTGTGATCTGTCCGGGTGGTGGGTACGGACATTTAGCTATGGATCACGAGGGACACCAAATCGCCCGGTGGCTTAATTCACTTGGTGTCGTTGCTTTTGTTCTCAAATATCGCCACCGTAATAGTGGAGCAGGCTATGGCCATCCGGCACCATTACAGGATGCCCAAAGGGCGGTCAGGATGGTGCGCTGCCGAGCCAAAGAATGGAACGTTGATCCGAATCGGATCGGCATTGTCGGCTTTTCCGCAGGTGGACATTTAGCTTCAAGCGAGGGAACGCACTTTCAGAAAAATTATTATGAGCTTAAAGACCTGGTTGACCGGTTTAGCTGTCGCCCCAACTTTATGATACTAATCTACCCGGTTATCTCCCTTGCCGAATGGTACACACATACCGGCTCCAAACTGAACTTGCTTGGTAAAAATCCCGACCAGGCTCTTATTAAAAGTTTATCCAATGATAAGCAAGTGACATCTAACACACCACCGGCGTTTTTGGTGCACGCCGATGATGATAAAGCTGTCCCATCCGAAAACAGCATTAACTTTTACCTGGCCCTACGAAAGTCCAAGGTGCCGGCTGAGATGCACATCTATGAAAGCGGCGGCCATGGCTTCGGCTTAGGTAAAGAAGGCAGTACCGCGTCAAGCTGGCCCGACCGTTGCGCCAATTGGATGCGAGCAAGAGGGCTTTTAGGTAAAAAACCAATACCGGAGAGTTAATGACCTATGATAAAACCGTGGACTAAATATCAAACTCATCCTCTCCTTCTTCGGCAGGATTAGCGTAAGTGCTGTCCGGCTGAGTCGGTGATGGTGAATCCGGCTGAATGATTTCTCTTATTTCAATGGTCGGTTTTTCTGGATCGACTTCGACAAGGTTGATCAAGTCCTGAGTCTGGAACCCTGATTCCATATCTCGTAAATATTGGGCTACTTTTTTGTAATCTTCAGCACCGTGACAGTTTTGTTCGTATTCGAAGATTGTTTTGCCATAGCTGGGTGCCTCAGCGAGCTTGATGTTTCTGCGGATGTAAACCGGTAGAAGGCGAGCTTGTGCCCAGGCACTATTAGTGCCGCGTGTATTATCGAGGAATCCCTCGATATCGGCTTTGACTTCGTTTGAAAGTGATACTCTGCTATCGAACATACAAAGCAAGATTCCCTTAACCTTCAGGCTTGGATTGATTCTTCTGCCAACCAGGTCAACGGTTTGTAGTAATTTTCCGAATCCCTGTAGAGCGAGAAAATGTGGCTGAAGCGGGATTAAAATCTCACTGACTGCGGCAAGAGCGTTCAAGGTCAATAGACCCAATGAAGGGGGACAGTCAATAAAGGCATAATCAAATTTGTCCCCAATTGTTTTGATAGCCTCTCGCAGGACTATTTCTCTGCCGACTACACTTACCAGCTCGCTTTCGGCGCCAACTAAGTTAATATTTGCAGGCAGCAGCCAAAGATTCGGACGCACCAGCAGGATTTCCTGTTCAAACTTAGCCTCCTTGATGAGGACTCCATAAGAGCCGGACTCAATATTTTGAGGCTCGATGCCGAGGTGTATAGTCAAATGTGCTTGTGGATCGAGGTCGATAACGACCACCCTACAACCCTCAGCAGCAAGGGCTGCTGAGGTATTAGCCACGGTAGTGGTTTTACCTACCCCTCCTTTCTGGTTTAATACTGCAATTGTTCTCATAATTCGTCGTTCGTCGCTCGTGACATGTCATTCGAGTCACGTAACCCGAGCTTTTTCAGGACAGTGTCAAGCACACCATTAACAAATGGGCCGGACTTATCAGTGCTGAATTTTTTAGCCAGCTCGATAGCCTCATTTATCACCACTTTAGGCGGTATATCGGGACAGAATTTCAACTGATAAACCGCCAGCCTCAAAATGCTTTTGTCAACAAGTGACAACCTTTTGAATTGCCACCTTATTATCGAATCCGTTATCATTTTATCACATTCAGCCAGGTTGCCCCATGTTCCTTTTGTCCAATCTGAGGCGAGCTGTCGTACAAAATCGTCACGATTTGCCTCTATAAAAAACTGGCCTAAATGCTCAAATAATTCTGGTCCTTGCACATCCAGTTGATATAGAGCCTGTAAGGCCGATTCTCTGGCTCTTGTTCTTTTATCCACCTTCATTGTTCGTAGTTGATTGTTCGTGGTTCGTAGTCTATGAACAATGAGCTCATAACTACGAACTACTTATCTGTTCGATCACGTTGGTCATTTCCATAGCTGTTACTGCTGCATCGGCGCCGGCGTTGCCCATTCTGGTGCCGGCTCTCTCGATCGCCTGTTCCAGTGTATCACAGGTCAGAACGCCGAATATCGTCGGTGTGCCTGTATCATAGTTAATTTGTCCGATCCCGCGAGATACCTGCTGACAGACATAATCGTAATGGGCGGTTTGGCCTTGTATAATCGCACCAAGGCAGATAATCGCAGCGTATTTACCACTTTGGGCCAGTTTCTTTGCAGCTACTGTAATTTCGCAGGCGCCCGGCACCCAAACAACCGATATCTGTTGATCAACAGCACTGTGACGCTGAAGACAATCTATAGCGCCGGCAAGCAGTTTGGCACTTATGAATTCATTAAACCGGCTGACTACGATAGCGTAATTACCTTTACCCGCTGTTACTTGGCCTTTTACTTCTTTAATCATATTCTCACTTCTCCAAACAGATTAGAACTGAGGCGGTACAAGTCTGCCTCATAAACCCCGCAATGAATTGCAGGGCTAAATATTTTTTGTATTCAGCCCCCCAGTTTACGACTCGACTAAGCTCGCCGAAGTCTGGGGGTCCTTCGATCCCGACGTCCCCACATTATAAGACCATTGGCAGTTACTTTCCAGAAAAAGAATAACTTCACCGTAGCCGGATGGTCAAGCCGATTCACCGGTTCTGAGCTAAGATATATAAATGTAAGAACTTATAATCCAAACTTCAAGCAAAATTTTCATTATGCAAGGCTGGTGTTGGCGCCTGTAAAAAACCATTAAGGCGATGATATTTTGTGGGCGATAACTGCTATAGGTTGGCTGTACAGAGCTTAATACTTTGACGATGAACGAGGTAGAGTGCGATTATGATATTTGAAGACATGGAATTCGGCTCATACGATAAAGCCGAGCACAAGGCTCTGAAGGCATTTGAGCTTTACGAGGACGGCAAAATGCCACAGGCACTTGAGGAGATTGAGGCAGCCCTTGAGATAAATCCATCCAACAGCTCTTGGCATTTCAACAAAGCCCTAACCCTCGACGCTATGAGCCACTATGATGATGCAGTAAATGAATATGAAATCGCTTTACAGCTTAGTCCTGATGACCTGGAGATATTAAATTCATTAGCGGTAGATTATACCCGCACAGGCCAGTATGACCTGGCCCTCGAGGTCTTCGAGCACATTCAGGAGCTTGACCCAGAATTTGAGCCTTGTTATTGCAATCGGATAATTACCTATACCGAAATGGGCCAGTATGATTTAGCCGAGCAGATGTTTTATCTCGCCCAGCAGATAAAACCAGACTGTGCTTTGTGCTACTATAATATCGGCAACAGCCTTTTTGCTCAGGGCCAGTTTAAGAAAGCTATTCGCTGTTGGTTGAGAACGGCTGAGCTTGAGCCAGGTCATCCACAGATTAACTATCGTATTGCTCAAGCTTACTGGGGCGATGGTGATAACAAACCAGCCCACGAACATTTCCTGGCCGAGCTTCGTCTCAACCCCGGTGACATCGATGTCATTCTCGATTTCGGCATATTTTTACTCGAGACCGGTGATATTGAATCAGCAAAGGAAAAGTTTACCAGGACACTTGAGTTGAAGCCTAATTTCGCACAGGCTTTATTTTATCTTGGAGAAATTGCATTTAACAGCGCTGATTACGAACAGGCGGTTAAGCTCTTCAACCAGGCGCTTAGAAAGGACAAAACACTCAAAGGGCCATATTACAGGCTGGCCCAGCTTGCTTTAATGAAAGGACAAATACAAAAGACCAGAGCCTATCTGGTAGCTGAGCTAAAGATAGGGCCTGATGATGCCAACACATTGGTTTCTCTTGCTTCAATGTTTTTGGCAATTGATGAGCTTGATCTATCAACGCAATGCTTGTTGAGGGCTGTTGATCTTGATTGTGTCAATGCGGATGCCTATTACTATCTTGGCCTTGTCAGCATCAATAAAGAGCGATTCGATGATGCTTTGGAGCTTTTTGCTCATACACTCGATATTGACAGTGGTCATATTGGGGTTTTGAGAGATTCAGCTTTTCTTTACTTTTCAATGGGCAGATTAGACAAGGCTGCTGAAAGGATAACACAGGCCAGGGCCTTGGCAGGTGGTGACAGAGAGCTGAAGACACTCGCCCACAGCATTTGGCTGGCCCAGAAGACAGAGCGAATCACGCTTTTTCTTTCACGATTCAATCCCAGATTTTTCTTTAGAAAACTGCGTTGATTATTCTTTTTTCATATTTGTTCATTTAATTTAATTATATTTCTGGCAGCTTCGAGGACTCTTTTCCGCAGGGCTTTCGGAGCAAGCACCTGGATTTGGTCGCCGTAGCCAAGAATCCACCAGGTTATCTCACCCAGGCCGTCAACGCAAAACTCCACAATGGCTGAGCCGTCACTATGGCGCGTGACTTTTTGAGTGCTGTGCCATTGTACCTCTGTAACGTTATTAGCCACTTTAGGCAGGAATCGCAGCTTAATGTTATAAAGTCTGCCTTCTGGTATCATCGACCAGGCTCTGCCAAAGTAATCCGCCAAGTTGAAATTCTCCCCTCCTTGGAAGCGTTTTTCTGTGACTTGCAGTTCTTTAATGCGATTGAGCTTAAAGGTGCGAACGTTTTGGTGCAGGCTGGAGAATCCCAGCACGTACCACGCCCGCTGATTATACAGAAGATGATAGGGACACAGCTCAACGTCAATAATACTGCCGTCAAATAACGAATCGTAACGGACGTTTGCTCTGCGTCTGTTGACGATTGCTTTTTGCAATTCCGCAAACGTTTTATCAAGAAAATTCATTGGCGCCTGAGCTTCGCTCATGGCAGAGATGTTCTGCAGAGCTGAATTGCAATATTGTCTGATCTTAACAGGCAGATTGTTCTCAATTTTAAGAGCTGCCAGAAGCGCCGACTTCTTGAACGGCAATTGTATCTGACCGCTTGCCTTAAAGCTCAGCATAAGCAGGCTCAATGCCTCCTGTAGGTTCAAATCTATGGGCGGCAGAAAAAATTCAGGGTCTATTGTATAACCGCCAGTCTTAGCATCATAGCGGTATGGCACGCCTATAGTTTGCAGCTCTTTCAGGTCGCGAAAAACAGTTCGCCGGCTCGTTCCAAGCATTTTTGACAAGTCACTGACAGCATAGCTCTTGCCTGCCTGTAGTGTTGTCAGAATCTTCATGACTCTGCTAATTCTGCTGGATTTCATATTTAATCCCCTTGAATTAGAAGCCCACGTAGAACTTGAAACAGATTCTGCTATGGCTGTCTAAATATCTCTCGATCCTTCGACCCAGCTCAGGACGTGCCCCGAGCATGGCCGAGGGGACGGACTTATTTGGCGGCTCTTTCGTGGTTTTACCACAGATTTCCGATTAATGCTGATATTATATGCCGATATGTTGACAGCGTCAAAACCTATCATTAGACATTGTAGCAAGTTTTGAAATAAATTGTTTTTGACATAGTTGTTTTTTAACGAGATAATAATGAATGGTTGATACGAAAATATCTTTTATAATATTAAGCAATTAGAGGTCAAATTATGGCAAACTTTCCGGATCAGCTTAAAAGTAAAATGCAAAGCTTTACTCTTTATGCTTCGCTTTTCTGTGTTGCTTGCAGCCTTGGCTGCCGGCAGAAGGCTCCCACTGAGACCGATGCAAACGCTCCTGCTAACAATGCTGTTGTTACCGTCAATGGTATCGACATTACCGAAAGCGAGCTGGAAGCGCTGGTTGAACCACAGCTTGAAAGAGTAACGGCCAAAGCAACGCAACTACCTCCCAATTTTACAGAGCAATATAAAAAACAGCTCCGGCAGTGGGCTATAGGAATCTTGATTAACAAACGGTTGTTGGATGAGCAGATAAAGCAGGCCGAAATAGTTGTTACTGAAGAGGACGTGATTGCCCAGATAATGTCAGCAGCCTCCGCACAAGAACCGACACTGACGTTGGAAGAGTTCAAAAAGCGGTTGGAGAAATACGGCCAGAATTTCGAGCAGCTAAAGCAGCAGGTTCTAACAGAGCTGGCTTATCGGAAATTTATGGAAGCTCAATGGGCTGGCAAAATAAATATCACAGAAGATGAGGCCAGAAATTATTATTCTGAGAACCAAGAGGAGTTTGAAATCCCTGAACAAGTCAGAGCAAGCCACATTCTCATAAAACCTGATATTTCCGAATCCGGCAGCGACCCGAACGAAGCCAAAGCCATAGCAAAGGCAAAAGCCGAGGATTTACTTAAACAAATCAAGGCCGGTGCCGACTTTGCCGAATTAGCCAAGGCCAATTCAGCTTGTCCCTCAGCAGCAAACGGCGGTGACCTGAATTTCTTCACGCCAGGCCAAATGGTTGCGCCTTTCGAAAAAGTAGCCTTTGAACTACAGTCCGGACAAATAAGCGACATTGTAGAAACCAGATTCGGTTATCACATAATAAAAGTCACTGACCATAAAGATGCAAGCGTTACTCCCTTTGACCAGGCCAAGGACGATGTAATAAATAAGCTAACACTTAGGAAACAGGCTGAATTTACTCAAGAGTATATAGCCTCGCTCAAAGAAAAGGCAGACATCGTTTATCACGACATAGAAACATCCCCCGCTAAAGCTGCAACCCCCGGTAAAACTGGAGGCTAAATAAATTGCGTATTTAGCCCCACACCTGCCCTGAGCGAAGTTGAAGGGTTTTACGTGGGATTTTGACCGGCTCTTATTTGAAGAGTGTCTCCGGGTCGAGGTTAGCTGATTCTATGTCCTTGAAGTATTTTACAGTTCCGTACTTTAGCTCCACTGTGGCTTCTTCGTCACAGACAATAATACCTTTGGGGTGCATCTGCAGTGCACTGATGGTCCACAGATGATTGACACTGCCTTCGATAGCATGTTGCAAGGCCCGTGCCTTATTATGGCCATTGACAATAATCAGCACTTCCTTAGCATCCATAACCGTGCCCACACCTACCGTCAGAGCTGTTTTGGGGACCTTGTTGACGTCGCCGCCGAAGAATCGCGAATTGGCTACGATTGTATCGTATTTGAGGGTCTTGACGCGAGTTCTGGATGACAATGACGAGCCTGGCTCATTAAACGCGATATGGCCGTCCGGACCAATTCCTCCCACGAAAAGCGTAACGCCGCCCACATTTTTTATCTTCTCCTCGTAAGCGGCACACTCAGCCTCGAGGTCCGGCGCATTTCCGTTGAGAATATTAACATTTTCTTTGGGAATATCAATGTGGCTGAAGAAATTATTCCACATAAATGAATAGTAGCTTTCAGGATGGTCTTCAGGAATATTAACGTATTCGTCCATGTTGAAGGTGATAACGTTTTTGAATGTTAGCTTTCCCGCTTTGTTGTGCTCTATTAGCACTCTATACATTCCCATCGGCGAAGAACCCGTGGGAAGCCCCAGCACAAAAGGCTTAGACTCATTTGCACCAAAATCATTTATTTTTCTGGCTACATAATTGGCAGCCCATTTTGAGGCCACCTCGTAATTGGGTTGCATTATTACTCTCATTACAACTGCTCCTTAATTAAAGGCTTATCTTAACACAATTTTTTCATTCTACTAATAAGCTCGTTGCTGAGCTCTGTTTTAGCAGCTATATGTTTTTCGATTTCAAAAACAAATCTATCTTTTTCGAACAGCCCTCTGACTGCGGCAAAATCGCTGTGTTTTATCTGTTCGTCACCGTCAAGACCAAAGCCTGTTTGAGCGGTAGCAGCAAACTCCTTCTTGGCGTCTGCGTAGAGCAGATGATCAAGCTCCACTACAGCTTCTTTCCACTTCGTTGTCAAATCAATGATATCCTCAGGTGTTATTTCGTCTATTGTCTTGCCCAGGCACTGCTGCAACATATTTGCCACCCACGCCCACTCATATTCAGAGTAACTCTCGTGCATCGACTTGAAACTGTCTTCTACTTGCTCAAGCGTGCTAATAGCGCCGTTTTCAATATCGGAGAGCATTTTTTTTACAGCGTCTTCCGGGGCTAACAGGCCGGCTAAGTCCACCCATTTGCCCGGCCCTACATTGGTCTTCGGCTGTAACGCTGCTCTGAGCTGCTCAACACTTTTGAACTGTTTGCCTTGCAGTTGATGGATTAAACAATTGCCTAAAAATTTATCGATGCCGATCTGATACGATTTGACGCCGCGATCCAGCGATGAATTTTCAATTTTGACATTGTGGTAGGTAAAGTATTCGGATGTTTCGCCGGATGTCGTTTTAAGTTTGCACAGCAAGTCCCGGCCGTTAACCATCTTTTGAATTGTATAGGGACTTAGAAGTTTGAAGTTTATCAGGTCGAGCTTCTTTGGGCTTTTTCGCTTATCTCGTTTGGGCCATTTGCGGGCATCTCGCACGGTACCTACGCTGCGCAAATTCACGCCGGGCGCAAGAATGCTTTCGTCCTCGTGCTCAACCAGGTATGAAAAAGGCAAATCCGAGGTGTCTGAGTTTCGGTAATGCCTGCCCATGACTACAGTAAAAGCTCCGACCTTTGCAGGCCAGAGCATATATGAATCGCTGGCGGTTTTTGAGCCGCGTTCTACCACGCCTTGGTGCACCGGCCCAAGTTTATACATGTGGTTGCTTTGGTTGGTTCCGCTGCCGGCATTTAGAAATGAAAACAAACCCGCAATCAGAAGTGTTGATTTGTGATGTGTCACAGTATAAGGGCCGGCAAATATCGCACAGGCTTCGCCGTGGAAGCCGCCGCAGTTGGCGAAAAAGACTGAATTCTCAGCCGAGTACTGCTTGGATAAAACGGTGCTCTGGCCTACGAAACATTTAGCTATTATGATGCCGTCTGAAATCTTCGAGCCGCTGCATGCGATAAAGTTTTCCGCAAAGACGCCCGGCCCAATGTAAATAGGATCTTCCGGACAGCTATTAATCGAGCCGTTCTCTAATCTGTTAACTCCCTCGATTATGCTTGCCGGACCTACTTTGACGTTTTTGATAATTCGACAATTGATAAGTTTTGCACCTGCTGCAACAAGGCCCATAGAAGAGGTAACAGAAGCAGTGTAGTCAGCTATCATCTTTTGCAGCTTTTGGATTACTGCTGGCCGATGGCGATAAAATGCTATTATATAGGCAGTGTGAGCCGACAGATGGTCGTAAATTGGTATTTCTCTTCCACCAGCTTCGTTAACGACAGCCACTTCCGTCCCATTGCCGAAGGAGCTTTCACCTTCGACCGCCAACAGATCGATGTTGTCTATTACCACGTTATCTTCGATATGATAGTTGGCGATGTAATTTTTTACCTGACTAATATATACGTTATCGCCGATGGTGCAGTTGTGAATCGTCGCGTTATTTATTCCTGCTGGTTTAGTAAAGCCGCCGAAAAAAGACGTTTGTTTGTTGAACACACCTAACTTTACATCCCCCGAAAAATGTGTCACTCGCACTTTGTTTGCGTCGAAGCCTTCAGCAACCCGCACCTTTGACCAGTCAGTGCAACTACAGCCTTGACTGGTTAAACGTTTAATCTCTTCTGAAGATAATGAACGATATTGTGTTGTCATGTTTTCTCCATCTCAGATTCAAAAAGCTCGCCATGTAAAAATATAAAGTGTCTAAAGTGAGCTAAAGTGCCTAAAGTTAGGTAAAGATATACCCATAATTTTAGGCATTTTCGGCACTCCAAACTTTAGCTCGCTTATTCGGCTGCTGCCCAACGAAACCTGATGCTCGATACTCGACGGACAATCAGCATCGAGCATCAAGCGGATTATATATCATATTGTAGTCCCATAAATCAAGATACTAAATTCAAAAAAAATGTGCCGAAAACGTCCGGAGTCAAACAACGGTATCTGAAACAGACAATCCCATGCAGCACAGAAAATTTTTTTAGCAAAAATTTTGAAGCAATTCATCGACAGATGCCGATTATACATAAAGCAGAGAATCATATCCTATTGGAATGATTACCAGTGTTTTTTTGCGGACTGTTCCTAAAACAACAACTTTTAAGAGCTTGGTTATGCCAGGGCAGACAAGGGTAGCAAAGGTTTTAGCGGCATTGTTGGTGTCGATGACGACAGGTGCAATAGTCCTAATCGCGCTGGATAATAATCGTCCTTCCGAAGGGCCATTTTGTCTTTGGAGCTATTATCGTCTCGATCCTATAGAGGAAGCTATCCAATCTCAGGCCTGTCAATCTCCCGACCGATGGAATTGTATTGAAATTTACAATAGCAGCACCAAAGCGGGTAATATAGAGCAACTGACCTCGATGAGCGGCCTAGCAAGTCCGGAAGATCTCAATTGCCATTTTGTGGTTTGCAACGGCCTTGGCGGCAATGACGGTCAAATACAAGCTACTGAAAAATGGCAAAAACAATGGTCTATCATACCTGGGCGAACCTGGTATGGCAGTGGCCAGACCATCCGTATCTGTGCCATAGCTGATCCTTTGCGGCAGGTCGGCCCAACCGACTGCCAGATAAAAAGGATGGAGTCTCTGATAGCAGGGCTGTGCAGAAAGTTTAGCATTCAGCCGGTATCAGTCTATTACCCCAGCGATTGGCGGTGATTCGCGTCGAGCGTGAAGAACCCCACGCGGAACGCCGTACTCCGGCAGGCTCCGCCCTGACGAGTGGAGCTAAATAAAATGATGTATTTAGCCCCCGGTGTTATCGGGGGTTATTTATTGCGGCATTTAATAACACCGGATTTTAGCAGACCAAAGTCTTCTTTTTCTGTTAATATCACCCATGCACGCCAGTCCTTTTTGTGGATTCGCACAGGCTCGATCAGCTCTACGTTTTTCAGCCAAACTAAAAGGCCGAATCTGCAATCCGCTTTGCCCCGCCAGTATTGCTCATCGGCGCTAATATAGCGATTGAACTTTTGCTTTATCTCGAAAATTTTCTCCGGTGTTAGGCCCTCAAAGGCTTTAACCGCAGCTACGGTTGCTGTTGCACATACCTGGCCGGAGCTTATCTTGAGAAATAATTTATCGCCGGGCTGTATCTGTCCGAAGGGCTCGCGTTTGGTTTTAGTAAAACGCGACTCAATGTGCTTTCGGCCATCCAGGATGGCGTCTAAATATGGCTGTTTCAGAATCGCAAGATGATAATTTGTCATAGTCACTTTCGATTCAGCAAGCTGGCCACGGCGCGAATGTGGTGAGGCGTTGTTCCACAGCAGCCACCTACCAGGCGCGCGCCGGCCCGCAAACATTTGTTGATCCCAGCAGCAAAAGTCTCCGGCTCCATTTCAAATACTGTTTTGTCTTCCATCAGTCTGGGCTTGTCTGCGTTGGGCTGCGCTAAAATGGGAATATCCGTTTCCTTTTTGAGCAAAGATACGACTTCGGCTATTTGCATGGGTCAAGATCGCCGCAATTGGTACCGATAACGTCGGCACCTGCATCTGTGAGCCGTTTGGCGCAATCGCTTGCGGTGTTACCCATCATTGTTCTTGCACCTTTTGTCTCCGTTGCAAAAGCTATCGATGCGATTACAGGCAGCGAGAAATTGTCCTTGCACGCTTTAAGGGCACACAGCGCCTCGCGAAGGTCAAAGACCGTCTCGATGAGAAATCCGTCCACGCCCGCCTCTGCAAGAATCTCGGCCTGCTCTTTAAAAGCTTCATAGAATTGCTGCTCTTTGTAGCTGCCGTACGGCTCAAGTAGTTGACCGGTTGAGCTCATATCACCAAGCACATACTGCCTATCTCCAGCAGCCTGTCTTGCTAACTCCACTCCGGCATAATTGACATCTCGCACCGGCACATCAACGTTACGCGTCTCAATATAAATACGGTTCATAGTTAGCGTATTCGTCGTAAGCGCATCGAATCCGCACTGGGCATACTCTTTCTGAATCTTCAGCACAACATCCGGAGCATCGAGATTATGCCGTAAGGTATCCCTTAGCGGATTGCGTGCCCTGCCCATCAAGCCGAGCCTATCCAATTCCGTACCTATTGCACCATCAAGTAGCATTATTCCTTGATTATTTAGAAATGTTGAAAAATCCATTGTTAGAGTCTTTTATTGTTTTCGACATGATCCGATACATTTACAGGGCGCTATTTCGTGAAAGCTTAAAGTACATCCGTAAAGCAGTCATTGCAACTAAACCAACATCTTTCACAGGGTCAGAATTGGTCCATCGCCGATATGCAGCTAGCTTTTTCCAATTGCGTATTGAACTACAGCCACCATGTAGAATACTATTACGTAGTTCATAAAGGTATTTAGCCTTTTTACACCATTTCTTATCGCTCGGAAAGGTTTTTTCTATCCCTTTTATTATAGTTTCCTCGACTCTGTTTTGTTCTCCGAAAAGTGCATCTAGCGCTACAAAGAAATGTATGAATCTGTCGATATCATCTGCACATATCGCATATTGTGTGAAATGACCACCTATTATGGCACGGTTTCTTTTGTCTGTTGGAGCCGAATCAAGCTGGCAGTACCAATCCAAAACGCTGTTTAAAATATCCAATTTAATGTTTATGTCTATTATTAAAGGATTTAATAACGTACCAATATAAGCATTTATTTGTCCATAGCCTACCTTAGATGGCTCAGACGGAAATTGGATTGAATATGAGCTTGTTTGCCCCATACTTTTGTCTAATAGATTTTCATGTTGAGGAAATAAATGTGAAAACAATAACGCCAAAAACATACGCATTTTGAAACCCGCTTCTCTCCTGGCGATTGTTTCACAACCCTTTATTTCGCAAGCCAGCCAAGAGGTGGCACTGCCTACCATAAATCCCGAGTCTTTATCGTCTTTACGTCTGCCTGTCGATGGGCTCCAGATGCTAACGTCCGGATATTTCGTGCATAGTTTCTTCCATATTTCCTCGTCTTTGGAGCTCAATAGAGAAATCCCGTCATACCCTAAATCAAATGACGGCGAATTAATCCGAGAAAGAGGATAAAGCACTAGCCAATCGCTGATTATATTCTGTAATTCCTTATGGATTATGTTCCACAGTTTTCTACCAAACTCATACTCATTGGATTGAGTTCGAGCATCGAATAGACTCCCTGCTCTTGTGATAAACACAAACATATCGAAGAACTTAATGTCACAAGCATTATCTACTAGGGCACTTTCTATCTTTGTACACAGAGCTTCTTTGTCGGCAGTTTGCAGACGAGGATCATAGGCGACGGCCATTTCGCTTATATCCTCACATATTCTAAGACCAACTTTAGTGATCCACCAAGTTAATCCCATTCGACCAAGAAGTGGATACTGCCTTCTTGACTTTCCTACAAAGGCCTGCCTCATTAAGGCTGAACCATTTAACGGTTCACGCGGCTTAACCTGCTTTGTTAATGCAATAACCTTTCCAATAATCTTATCAAGCTTCATACTTGGTGATACCTATAACCTTACATTACTTTAAGCTGAGCTAATTCTTCTTTGACCTGTGTAAGATTCTTAAAAATTATCCCGTTGAGGCCTGCTTCTTTTGCGCCATCTATGAATTCGGCTTTATCGTCTATGAGCACCACTTGTCCAGGCTGCAAATCGAGTTTACCGACAGCAATCTCATATATTTTTTTCTCCGGCTTAGCTGCTCCCTCAGCGCAGGAAAAGAACAGCTCATCGAACATATTGTAGCCCAGTTGATAAATAAGCTGCATAGCTGGTTCTTCGGTATTGGATAGAAGGGCGGTCTTACAACCTTTATTGTGCAATCCTGTAGCAAAAGAAAAAACCTCAGGACGCGGCGAATAAGCCCGGCGAAAGGCATCGCCCCATAGTGAATTCTGTTGGGGCTTCGACCTGTTTAGCTCTTTGCAGACTCTTTCCCAGAATATCTGCTCACCTATGAAACCTTTCTGAAAATCTTCCAGGTATTTATCATGTATTTGGGTATAAGCATCAACCGATACATCGAAGGCCTTGGCGCAGTACCGCATCAGAGCCGGCCTTGGGTCGTCTATCAGCACTCCACCCCAATCGAATATAATGGCCCTTATTTTTCCCATTGCAAAACCAAAATCCCCAGTGAAAAGGTGCATGTCAAGTTTGTAGGTAAATTTTTCAGGCATATCAAGGGATAATTTACATCATTAGCCACTTTTAGCCCCCAGCCCTGTGCTGGGGGTGATTGGCTTTGACCTGTCCTGAGCCAAGTCGAAAGACCCGTCCTGAGCGACCTGTGGTGAGCGAACCTGTCTTGAGCGTAGCCTGCACTGAGATTTGTCGAAGTGTCGAAAGAGTCGAACCGAGCCTGCGGTGAGCGTAGTCGAATCGTCGAAGGATTGGGTTTGTTTTCACTAAATGTCCAGTACAATATTTTTCTCATAATCCTTTGTTGTGTTTAATTTTACATCCATTTGACTTTTTCGAAAATTGGCTTTGTTTTGCAAAAAAATAGGTTGATTTGTCGAATACTTTCGACATTTGTCGAACAATGTAAGCTTGCATAGTTTTGATAATATAGATAAGTAAAATTGCATTGCATCATTTCCATATCTGCTAACCTTTACCCCGTGAGATAACCAACTCAAGGCTTTTTAGCCCGTGAGATGGACGACCGTCGGCCTATCTCATGGGCTGAATTCTTGTCGATTTTGCGTTAGGTCGCCGGATTTGCATCGAAACCGCAAGATTCTTATCTCACGGGGCGAATCCTCCGCCTTCTGTGTGCTGACTACTGTATTCTGTATTCTATTTTTAGCAGGTATTATACCCAAAAACGGCCAAAAAACAAGCAAAATCTTTTCTTGCTTTCCCTGGATCCATAGCTGAGGGCGGTACCACCCATCGTGTTTAGAGAACAAAACTAACAATTGTTAATATTTAAAATACGAACCCATCAAATTACATTAAATTAGCTATTTTTTTAAGCTCACCACAGCGGAGATGGATTGGTTCTATCGTCATTATATTTTCTTAACATCAACTAAGTTTTTATTTGGTATGATAAGTTGGTTATTCTTGATGTACAACTTGCCATTAGGATTTGGTCGATATTGGTTAATCCATTTCAGTATTGCTTCATAATCTTTTAACTCAATATCATAACGAGATGCTTTGAAATCATTCGCATTTTTAGTAAAGTAAGATGTTGTTGCAATCAAAGCGTTGGCAACTTTTAAATTACTCTTAATTCCATATAGTGCTCGGACAACATTTACGCTAACCTTATTCTTCGGGCTATATTTTTTGCATTCGATAATCCAGGAAGTCTTAACTCCGCTTACAATATCTTTAGAGATAGCAAAAATATCATAACCACCATCTTTAACAGGCGGTGTCAATTGAATCTGCCAGCCATAGCTCGCTAATATTTCCGCAATAAGCTCTTCAAATTGTCGTGGCTTAATTTTATATAAGGCTTTAGGATGTTTTTTCAAATAGTTGATTAACTCTGTAGTTACGACACCAACCACTTTGATTAGCTGTTTTGGTAATAATTTTTCGGTGTGTAGCAATGGACTAACTATTATATCCTCATCCTTATAAAGGAAGTTTTTGCTAAGTCTTTTTATAATAGATGCGTGCATCTGCGAGACGCGGGACTCAGACAAATCCAGAGCTTCACCTATCCCCTTTATCGTCATCCCTTCATAATAATACAAAACAATGATCAGCCGTTCTGCCCGTGTCAGTCCCTTGGTAAGTA
>CAZVWH010000009.1:0-3202 GCA_964631175.1 uncultured Pirellulales bacterium
AATGATTTTTTTATAGTGCTCGACCGCTTTTTCTACGTCGCTGATATCAATATATTCATCCGGCTTATGACATAATTCTGGTTTTCCGGGACCAAATATTAGTATAGGTGCACCTAATGGCCTTAAATGTGGAGCATCAGTTGTAAAACCGACTGCTTTTGTCTCGTTTGCACCAACAGCAGCGCAGAATTCTCTAACAAATGTACATTCCGAGTCCGTCTCTATTGCTTCAACAGCTCTGTCAATGGAAACCTCAGCATTAAATGTAGGAAACCGTCGCTTTAGATTTGCAAAAATCCGCTTGAAGTCATTGACAATCTCCTCGTGGTTCTGACCGGGCAAAGTACGAATATCTATTCCTATGGTGCACTGGTCCGGCACAACATTCAAAGCCTTGCCGCCTGATATGGTATTAACACTCATCGAGCATGAACCTAAAAGCGGATGCGGCTGAACATCAATCCGGTCCTGAGCGTAGTCGAAGGGTTTGTATTTATCCAATTCATCCAAAAAGTCCTTCATCGAGCTTATTGCATTTATTCCAAGCTCCGGAGCCGAGCTATGTGCGGCTTTGCCCCGGGTTGTAACTTTAAGCCATATCATTCCACGATGCGCTGTAACTACGGCAAAGTCCGTCGGCTCAGGAATAATAATGCCGGCAGGCTCGCTCAGCCAGCTACGCTCGTGCATGAATCTCCTCACACCACAGCTATCTGTTTCTTCGCCGGCGGCGCAAAGAAGGATTATATCGCCTTGTAATCTCGTTCCGGTATCGACAACTTGCCTGATAGCAGTGGCGATTGCCGCGATACCGCCTTTCATATCTGCTGAGCCTCTGCCGTAGATTTTGCCATCGCTTTCAACGGCAGCAAAAGGTGGATGTGCCCAATCAGCCTGGCCTGGTCCGACAACGTCAAGATGGCAGACAAATAAGAGCGCAGCTTTGCTTCCGGACGATTTTACTTGAGCGGTAATATTCGCCCTTTTTTGATCCCAATTATCTATACGACAATCTATACCAGAGCGGCCAAGCTCGTCTGAAATAATCTGGGCCGCAGCCAATTCGCCCTTCTCCACGGTCGTCTCAGCTTGAATCAATTTTCGCAGAAACTCCTTCATGATATACTGATTATACGGGCCGGCTCTGCAAAATAAAGCATTTAAACTCTCTCCATCGAAAGTGGATTTATCCGCTTGAAGTTTGTTAGACAAAGGCTTACGTGGCTTTTCCTCCCGGTGATTTGCGCTGGAAAAAATAAAAAGCGAAAATTTTTATTGCAGAATACAAAATAAGATAACATTATATAAGATTTGGAAATTTGAGTCGTTGGTAAGGAGTAAAATGGGACCCGTATTGAATGGCCTTATCAAACTACAAAGTATTGAAAATCGTCTAAGAGCCGCCAAAGCACAATTAGCAAGGTGTAGAAGAAGCGTAATCATTCAGGAAAATCAAGTCCGAAGTCTGCAAAATGCACTCGAAGCCAAAAAGGAAGAAATTCAGCTAACCAAGGTACAATGTGACCGACTGGAGTTAGAGCTTAAAGCGAGAGATGAACAGATAAACAAATTAAGAGCGGCTCTGAACGCCGCTAAAACAAATAAGGAATATGCGGTTCTGCTCAGCCAGCTAAATACCACCAAAGCCGACAACTCTAAGCTCGAAGTCCAAATACTGGAGCTGATGAAAAATATAGAGACTGATGAGGCCGAGTGTAATAGTATCCGTAAACAAATGGAGGAGCAAAAACAACAGCTCGAAAAGATCAGAATGGACGCAGAGCAACAGGCAGAAAAGCACCAAGCCGAAATAGAGAAAATCCAGGTTGAATGGGATGAGCTTGCAAAGAGCATACCCCTTGAGCCGTTGAAAATATTCAAACGCGTCGCTGAAACATACGATGGACAAGCAGTCGCAGTGGTTGAACAGCAGGAGGGTAAAAAGGGGTCCTATAGCTGCGGGGGCTGCTTTATGAATTTAGCCGCCGAGTTTGTTAACCTGCTAATGACTAAGGATGATGTTATGCGCTGTCCGAATTGTACAAGAATAATTGTGCTCAGCGACACACAAGACATGCTTGGTTAATTAGTTAATTGGTTAATTCAACCGCCCTTACAGCTTATCATTTACCAATTAATCACCAGATTTTAAAGGATAATAAATTTGCATAGCAAAATAACAATTCACACAGATGGCGGCAGCAGGGGCAATCCGGGTCCAGCCGCTGCAGGCTTTATCCTGAACGACTCCGACGGAAATCAATTGCAGGCAAAAAGCTTCTTTTTAGGTCGGGCTACAAATAATGTAGCTGAATATACCGCTATCGTAAAAGCCCTCGAAGCAGCAAAAGAAATTGGTGCTAAAAAATTAGTCGTTTTCAGCGATAGTGAGCTGCTCGTCAGGCAGATAAACGGCACATATAAAGTAAAAAGTGAGCAAATCAAGCCACTCTTTAGGCAAGCCGTCGAGCTACTCGATGAATTCGTGGACTGCAAGATTAATTTTGTTCCACGGGGGGAAAATAAGGAAGCCGACAAGCTCGTTAACCAGTCCTTAAATCTTGAACGCGACGTTGAATATGAACCCGCGCCGGCTAAACAAAATAGAAAACCAATTCGGCTTGGTGTGCTTATCAGTGGTGGTGGGCGAACCTTGATGAATATCATTGAGCATGTCAAACAAGGTAAGCTAAATGCCGAAGTCGCTGTAGTAATAAGTTCCCGCTCAACCGTAGCTGGAGTCGAAAGGGCAAAGAACGCCGGGCTGGACGTAAAAATCATCCGGAAAAAAGATTATCCCGACATCAATAAATTCAGCAGGCAAATCGAAGATGAGCTTATTGCTGTGAACGTTGACTTAGTCATCCAGGCAGGATGGTTGTGTTTGTGGAAGATACCAGCGAGATATGAAAATCGTGTGATGAATATACACCCTGCCCTTTTGCCGAGTTTTGGTGGGCAAGATATGTGGGGGCATCACGTACACGAAGCGGTCTTGGCAGCAGGATGCAAAATAAGCGGCTGCACAGTACATTTTTGTAATAATGAATATGATAAAGGACCGATAATCGTCCAGCGGGCTTGTGAGGTCAAAGAGCAAGATAGCCCGGACACACTTGCCGACAGGGTTTTTGAACAGGAATGTATCGCCTATCCACAAGCTATAAGACTGTTCGCTGATGGCAGAATATTAATTCAGGCC
>CAZVWH010000009.1:3302-5180 GCA_964631175.1 uncultured Pirellulales bacterium
ACCAGTAACCATTTAACCATAGGTGGTATGAATAAGCGCCAAAAAGCACTGTTATTGGAATCTGCAATCATAATAGGGATTACGGCAGCAGCGGTCGTAGCAATAATTAACCTTAAACAATGGACCAGCCGTTCAGAGGCAATGCAGATTATGGAGCGGCTCGGTCAAATAATCCTTCAATATCGTAAAGAGCACGGTTCGGTACCTTCTGAAGATTATATAAGAAGCATCGAAGAAAAACTGCAAGAGCAGATTCGCCTGGGTAAGTTGCGTTATCGAGCACGTTGGATCAGCCTTGATTCGAATCCCGACGAGATTCTGGCCTATGCAGAACAAAGATTCCGGTTTTCGCTTCTTAGCGATGGATACGTGGTCCTCCGGCTCGATGGACGTGTGCAGTGGTCGGGCAAAGAAGGCCTCCAGAAGCTGCTGAGCCAACAACAGAGCAAAAGCCTGCCTTCGCCGTAACCTGCCTTCGCCGAAACGGCTACGTGCAGGCAGGTCTAAAGGCTATGGCAATCAGCCTGGTTGTAATATCCAGATTATCCGGTATGAACCGATATGGCATTTTCATTGGTGGATTATGGGCCTGGCCATTTCCCTGAGAATCTGGCCCCTCGGGCTCCTGACCGACGATCTGCGAATCGGAAGGTTTTAACATGTCCGCAGTTTTTCTTTCATCTATTTGCCTGCCCGTTCTTGCTCATTTTTCACTCATCAAATATAATCCGACTTTCGTAACATCATTTTTCACAGAGATACTCGTCTCGGTGCTTCGCGGGGGCGGCAAGGCCGAGCCGGAGCAAAAAAGGAATGGCTAAAAATATTGCAGAACAAATCGAGTTACTAAAACGCGGCACAGTGGAAATCTTCACCGAAGCCGAATTAGCCGGGAAATTAACCGAGGCGGCTAAAACGGGCAGGCAGCTTCGGATAAAACTCGGCCTGGACCCGACAAGTCCCGATATCCATCTCGGCCACACGGTCGTTCTGCGAAAGATGCGGCAGTTCCAGGACCTCGGCCATAAAGCTGTTCTTATCATAGGCGACTACACCGCCCGGATCGGTGACCCTTCCGGCCAGGACGCGACTCGGCCGATGCTATCACCACAGCAAATCGAGAAAAACGCAAAAACCTATTTCGAGCAGGCAGGCAAAATCCTGGATACTTCAAAAAACAAGCCCGACGTCAGATACAACAGTGAATGGCTCGCCGACCTTAGGTTAGCGGATATTATCAAGCTGGCCAGTAGTATGACCGTAGCTCGTATGTTAGAGAGAGACACCTTTGAAGTTAGACACAAGAAGGGCGAACCAATCGGCGTTCATGAGTTTATGTACCCGCTGATGCAGGGTTACGATTCGGTTATGATAAAAAGTGATGTTGAATTAGGTGGGACAGACCAGACCTTTAACAATCTTCTCGGCAGAGACCTGCAAAGACTAAATGGTCAAAAGCCGCAGGTTGTGATTACAATGCCGATACTCGTCGGCCTGGACGGCAAAGAAAAAATGAGCAAGTCAAAAGGTAATTTTATCGGTGTAACCGATGAGCCGAACGATATGTTCGGCAAGGTGATGAGCATCTCTGATGATATGATGGAAAATTACTTTACGCTTTTAACCGAGATGCCAAACGAAAAAATAGCTGAGCTTGTTGACCCTAAGAAAACGCATCCAAAGGAAGCGAAAGTTCTGTTAGGCAAAACGATTGTAGCTCAGTTTTATAACGAAGCCGCTGCACAGCGTGCAGCTTCCGAGTTTAACAAGGTTTTTGCCCAGGGCCAACTGCCCAATGAAATACCGGAGATTGAAATATCCGCCGAGCCGATTCCAGCAAGTAAGCTGCTATTGCACTGTAAGCTTGTATCGAGCGGC
>CAZVWH010000009.1:5280-50289 GCA_964631175.1 uncultured Pirellulales bacterium
AAAAAAAGCTGAGGTTGAATCGATTCGGCTAAGCGATGAACTCGTGGTGGATATTGCACCAAACGGAATGGTTTACGGCATCGAACTTTTAAACGCCAATGAGCAATTGCAACGTGAAGATATGGGTGAACTCATAGTTGTCAACGAAGCAACCGGCGAACAAACTGAGTTGCCGCTCATTAAGAAAAAGACAGGCTAAAATCCAACATCATGGAGGAGCGCCTACCCTTGTCATTGCGAGTCCGCCGCGGCGGATGAAGCAATTTGTATGTATATTTAGCCGGCAGTTTGTCAGATGTTACCGTTACCAATATGCTCGATCTGTATTGCAAAGTTTTATAAAAAGGATAACCCGCCGAGGCGGGCTCAACCTTCGCTCGAGTACGAAGTTTTCTTATTTAGAGGTTCGGCCTGTGGCGGATTCTTAATATCAGTATTAATATCGGTGTCGGCTTGCTTAATACCAAGTGCCTTTTCGATCCCACCTATTCTCGCAGAAAGCCTTGTCAGTTTATCATCGATGGAATCTAATTTCTTTGCAACTTCTTGGATGTCCGTATCGATCCTGAATATATTCTTTTCGGTCAGGTTCATGTACCGGTCCATCAAACGCTCATAGGCATCTATAGCGCGTGCGGCGTCGGTTCTGTATTCAGGCACGGTAATAGAGGGGTGAACCTCGTACGTTTTTTGGCTGCCTTGAGTTGATGTACAAAGCCGGATGATTACTAAGCTGCTTATTACAGCTATTGTTATGATTAATAGATTTCTGCTCATTTTCATCTGACTATCTCCCGTTGGTCTTTTCATAGTTCAAGACCAGTGAAAAGCTCTGGATTAGACCACAACCACCTTCGGCGGCCTTAATCTTATTTATCGGCAGAAGATATATCAAATATCAAAGATTTGGAAAAACTGCCACGTTGATCCGTTGCTTTATAGTCGTCAATCCGTACGCTGGTGATGTGTAGGAGGAACCTGCTGAGCGGCAATCCTATAATGAGCTGAGGGTGGTTCGTACCTATTTGTCCGGAACACTTAAATCAGAAAAAGTTTGCCTGTTTTTGATAAACTTGCCTAACTGTGCTGTGAGCTGCTGAAATTGCTCTTTTAACTGCTCTAAGGCCGCTGTATTATTTTGCTGGATTGTCTCTATACTTGTCCTGAGCTGGCCAAGCTCCTTTCGTACGCTTGCCTCTTGTTGCTTAGAAATATTCACCTCGTTTTTAATCCATTCGATCTCTGCTGTAGATTCGACAAGTTTGCTTTGAAGTGTAGAGAGCTGTTGGCTGGATTGAACAAAATCGTCATATACATTTTGAATACTTGCATAAGCCCGGTCAATCCTGCCGTGATGAACTTTTTGATTCATGTAGAGCCACAAACAAGCGATGAAAGCTCCAAAAAGACATACTATCAAAAAAACTGCGGCAATTTGCCGATTTTGCTGGGGATCGGCTTGTTCTGCGTCTGTATCGGATTGAGGTACAGAGGCTGGCGTAGATGTAGATGCAGATTCGTAGGGATTAAATTCGTTGCTGTGCGCAGCATGGCTTGCGCCATTTTTCCTTGCGAGCTTGCTCGCAATCTGTGAAGCTTTAGAAATTAGGCCTTGCGCAGCATGGCTTGCGCCATTTCCCAATCCGGACCTGCCTGCACGTAGCGTTTCGGCGAGGGCAGGCTTCGTTTCGGTTTTTAATCCGCCTATGGCGGAAGTGTTTGGCCTTTTTGCCTCTTCGGCAATTTTGCGTGTATCGTTAGTCGCATTCTTGGCCAGCTCAGCTATCTTCCCAACTCGGCTGGTCTTATTAACCGGCTGGCTATGACCCTCGGCTGTTTGGCTCTTTGTTGTGTGACCTGCCCGCCGTACACTTTGGGCAGGCGGGCTTTCTTGCAAAATCTTAAGCTCCTCACCTACAGGATGATACGGACTCAGTGGCACATCGACAACGTATGTTTCGCCTTTGTATTTTCTTAATTGGACAATGCCTAAGCGTCCGTATTCCTCGACCACCATCCTGGAAATCCCTTCGCGGGCGGCATATCTGTCGATTGACAAAAGCGGCCTTTTCAATTGTAAAAGCGCCCTTTCATCTTCCAAAACAGTCTCGTTGGCCCTTGATGTCATCTCTATATATCCTGCAACGAATTTTGTTAATAACAGTAGGTATTTTCGGCTACTTAGAGCGACTTTCTTGAATAATAAATCGTGAATCAAAGCACGAACGACAAACCACGCACTACGAGCAGCTTGTCATTTGCCGGATATTATAGTATCATGACGCTATGAAGGCTAAGAGTTCGGAATATCGCCACAGAGCGAAAAAATGTTTGCTGCTTCGCCGATTTTACAGCCTTATAGCCCCCCGAGCTTACAGTTTAATAGTATTCGGTGCGCTATTTTGCACACTAACTGTAAAATTGTTTCATTCCTTGCGTTACAACTTACTAAACGAATACCCTGGCTGGATTCTTGCCGACATCTCCGTACTGCTTGGAATTGAAGTTATCCTTGCGCTGGTTTGCTTCCGCTGGCCCCATAGATGGGTCATTCGAATAGCTACAATCATCGCTGCTGTCGTGTGTACCTGGTCGGTTATGAACGCAGCATGGCTGATAAGAACAGGCACACAGATTCTGCCCGCGGAGCTGTTGCCGCTAATCCGTGATCCTGTAAACATACTGTGGCTTGTCGGCGTCAATTTGATAAAAATGCCGAAAGCATCTATTGTATTGCTTGGCCCCAGCGCCATTACTCTGGCCTTTTTCTTTTCAGTTTTGGCCAGACCTAAACAGCCAAATTACAATCGCAGACTCCTCGTCGTTAGAATTATTATTACTCTTATTATTATCGGCATATCGATTTTGGCCCGTCCTTCAGTAGTCAGGAAAGGTTCACCACAGATAGCTTCTATCGGCTTGCATTATAATAGCCAATTAAGGGCTATAATGAGCTTTATCCTGCGCGATGCCGGTCATTTGGCCAAGGCCGACTTCGACAAAGCTAAACGAAAAATACCCACTTTTGACCAGATAAAGATTTCCCTAAAACCACAACACATAAACCATAATATAGTTATCCTTGTTCTTGAAGGAATTCAGTATGATTACACTTCATTAAGTAATAAACAAACCAACCTAACGCCCTATCTTTTTAGTTTGGCCAAGCAGGGCGTTGAATTTACAAATGCTCGTTCGACTGTGACCCATACAACCAAGGCATTGTTTGCGCTTCTTACCGGTCGATTTCCATCGGCTTCTCAGAATATCGCTGAGACTGTTCCTATCGAGAAGCATTATGCCAGCCTTGCCACTATTGTTAGCAGTCATTTGAATTTTCGAACAGCTTTTTTTCAATCAGCCAAGGGCAATTTTGAATCTCGGCCCGGATTGGTTTACAATCTGGGCTTCGATAAATTCTGGGCCAGAGATGACTTGAAAGACCCCAATAGTTTTGTGGGTTATCTGGGCTGTGACGAGTTTTCAATGTTAAAACCTATTACCGAATGGATAGAGGCTGAAGAGAAGCCATTTTTGCTGACGATTCTCTGCTCAGTTACACACGATCCGTATGAGGTTCCGCAATGGTTTGCTAAGCCTGCTAAAGAACCAATAGATTGTTATCGACAGGCTGTTTCTTACACCGATCGGTTTTTAGCCGCGCTCGATGTGGAGCTGGCCAAGCTAAACATTACTGATAAGACGATTCTTTGTGTTATCAGCGACCATGGTGAAGCATTTGGCGAACATGGGCTGCTCGGACATGAGCGAATAGCTTTCGATGAGGTCTTACATATCCCTTGGATTATTCGGGCCCCATTTTCAGTGGAGCCGGGCACGCGGATAGCCAAACCGGTTAGCTCCATTGACTTGACACCGACTCTGCTGAATCTATTGGGACTCGATACCAGCAACGTCGATTTTGATGGTATCAATGTACTTGCAGGACATTCGGCTGAGCTCAGTCGAAGCCATGTCCCGGACGACCGTAAAGTATATTTTTCCGGCTGGATGCAACAAGGCCCGGCAGGCTTTGTCAAAGACAATCAAAAGTTCACATACGCTCCGGCGAATAAAAGTGTCTATGTCTATGACCTGGCCAATGACCCGCTTGAATTGGATAGAATAGAAGTACCTGAGCAGCTGGCGAATAAAATTGCCGATGGGATTACTGCATGGCGAAAAAACAGCATCTTTCGAGTCAACCAGCAGCGAACCGGCAAAAAAATGCTCTTCGATTTATGGCTTTGTAGCTGGACAGAACGTGTTTCTTCCGTCAAGTATCAAAACTCAAAATAAATCACTCCCAGAACTCGATACTCGTCGAGCATCGAGCCCGCCACAGGCGGATCTCCGCTGCGCTCCGACATCAAGGATTCCAGTTCGGCCTAAATAGGAAAAGCCGCCAAGAAGAGCGGCTTTCCCTACTAATCACAGGCAATCAGATATTCAGATATCAGCTTTTACAACTCATCGACTTCACTATTTCTTTCTGTGCTTTCCGAGTCATCATTTATTGTTTCATCACCACCGAAGGTGGATTCTCTCGGATGTGCTTTTTCATAGACTTCTTTGAGCTTTTTTGTTGTAAGATGGGTGTAAACCTGCGTCGTGGATAACGACTGATGGCCGAGCAGCTCCTGAACACTCCTTAAATCTGCACCATTATTTAACATATGAGTTGCGAAGCTGTGGCGTAAGGTATGCGGACTGATTGACGGGTCCAGGCCGGCCATTTTAAGATATTTGTCCATCTTGCGACGGACGCTGCGGGTGCTTAGCCGTCGGCCGTGTTTATTCACAAACAAAACTTTCGAGTCAAAATTAATGTTGTTTTGCGCTCGTTTATTCCTGAACTCCATGTAGTGCTGAATAACCTGTAAGGCTGACGAGCTAATCGGTGAAATTCTTTCCTTTTTGCCTTTACCTCGGATGCGTACGATCTCACCTAAGAAGTCTATATCTTCCATATTCAATGCTACAAGCTCGCTAACCCTTATACCCGTACTATAAAGCGTCTCCAGGATAGCTCTGTCTCTTGCGCCTAACCAGTTATCCATAGGTGGTGTCTCAAGCAGTTTCTTGACTTGTTCGTACTCAAGAAATTTTGGTAGTTTTTTCTCCTGCTTTGGTGTTCTTACAGCCGTGACTGGACTGGAGCTAAACCGATTTGTTTTGACAAGAAACTTATAAAAGCTCCGTAAGGTAGCCAGCTTGCGGGCTACGGTGGCTCTGGAATATTGCTTGTCATTAAGATATGCCAGATATGATCTGATATCAGATGTCTGTGTTGAAAGAAGCAACTGATCAAGCTGGATAGTAGTCTCGGTTGCTACAGCCGTAGCTGCGCCGCCTTGTGAGTGAGATAACGGAATCTGCTCGTCTATTCCCGCACTGCTATCAGAGCTACCGATTAGAAACTCGCTAAATTGACTCAGATCAGCGCCATAACACTTAGCTGTGTGCTCTGAGAACCGTTTTTCAAACTTCAAGTAATTCAGGAATTCCTGGATAATTGGACTATCTTTTTCCATAATGTACCTGCCTATTTAATCTCGCTATTTAATTATCGCAATATTTGGCAACTTACTCTCTAAAACTTGGACAACATCAATGTATTGTTAATCCGCCGAGGCCCGCCGCGGCGGGTCTGTGACTAATTCATGAGAATTTGTACGTGTCCGAATTCTCATGCAGTAGTTTATTTGCCTGGCTAATGAGCATCTGCGTGAGCTTGAAGCTCAGCACAGCCGCATCGAACCAATCGAAATCCGTTCGTTTATCTCTTGCCTGTTCGATAAGAGCATCCAAAAGCTCACCTTCGCATCCATCCTCGTAACGGAATATAAACTTCTGTCCTGTTTTGTTTAAGACCAATTGTCGATTCTTTTTTTTCATCGCTGCAGGCAATCTCAGTTTCGTCAGAATTTATCTAAAATTTAGCTTACAAGCAGCCTCTTCAAACATCTATACTTCTTATCGGCTCAAAATTCATCCGCTAAAATTAAGCCTTCAATTTTCTTAAAAGAAAAGGCGATAAAATCGAGGCTCTTGAAAACATCACAAGGCTTTTATCGGCCAATAAGAGTCCTGTCTTTACAAATTGAATAGGAATGTTAGCAGATTGCGCTCAAATTTAGATAAATTGCTGAAAAGTGATAAAAATCAGTTCTGAGGTTGAGGTTCAATATTTAACCTACTCTGATGAAAGCAGATGAGGTTTCATGTGGGATTGGTCTTGAAGAAGATTTTTCCGTCCTTTTCTTCGGAATGAATGACTCCTTGCTGTTTAAGGTATGAGATATATTTTAATACCTCATTGCGTCTGATATCCAAACTTCCGCATATATCTTCAAGCGTACAAGGCCTGCGTTTTAGCATTGATAACACGTCTTCAGCTTTTCTTTCGATATGCTCGACATGATGACGTAGCATAAAATCAGCAATAACTTCACATTTATCCCCCAACTGGTTGGCTATAGACTGCAGCTTCTCAGCATCCACAATTTTAACGTTCGGCTCAGCAGTAGGCCGAACAGCAGTATTAAGCTGAACTTTATCGGGACAAATGCGTTTGATGGCATCTTTGATTTTGGCAATCTGTTTGGAATCGGTATTCAGCCCATCGACAAAAAATACCTCGAGCCATATCTGTCCGGCGAACTCATTCCTAAACGCGCATAACCCGGAAATAACCTTTTCAATACTAATATCATTATGAGGACGATTTATTCTCTGGAAAGCTCGCTGGTCACCGGCATCAAGTGACGGTAGAACTACATCAGCTTTAGCACAATCGGCTCGTACATCGGGTCTATATAACAATGTACCGTTGGTTAGTACAGCGACAGGAAAAGAAGTAATTTTTTTAATGCCGTCTATGAGTTCGCCAAGCCGAGAATTAAGAGTCGGCTCGCCGGAGCCGCTAATAGTAATAAAATCAGCTTTGAGTCCCTGAGCTACTCGTTTTTTAAGCTCATCGAGAACGGCCTCAATATCAGTATAGTTTTTGCGTTCTATGGTTTTTTCGGTCGTTCTGCCGATCTGGCAATATATACAATCCAGCGTACAGACCTTAGCCGGTATAATATCAACACCTAAACTAAGGCCCAGCCTGCGTGAAGGCACCGGCCCATACAAATATTTTATTTTGTCAGTCACTTTTTTATCCACGAACTATCTTAAATATTTCTTTGCATACCCTGAGCAAATCTTCGAGCCAGTCTATTGGCATAATGCTGGCAGCATCTGACTTTGCCTTTTCAGGTTTAGTATGGACTTCGATAAAAAGACCGTTGGCACCGGCGGCCACCGCAGCTTTTGCCAGTATGGGGGCCATTTCGCGTTGACCTCCGCTTGCCTTGCCCAGCCCGCCGGGCTGCTGGGTGCTGTGCGTCACATCAAAAACAACCGGATAGCCAAGCTTTTTCATAATCTCAATAGCCGTCATATCATTGACCAGCCGATTATAGCCGAAAAACGTTCCCCGCTCGGTAAGTGTAATTTTTTCATTTTTGCAGGCACGAATCTTCTCGACCACGTTCTTCATCTCATCGGGCGAGAGAAATTGGCCTTTTTTAATATTGATAGGCTTACCCGTGTGCGCAGCGGCACAAAGTAAATCCGTCTGCCTACACAGAAAAGCGGGTATTTGCAGACAATCAACGACTTCACCGGCAACAGCCGCCTGAGCCGGCTCGTGAACATCGGTTATAATAGGCAGCTTGGTTTCCTGGCGCACCGCCGTAAGGATCTCCAAGCCCTTCTCTAAGCCCGGACCACGAAAGCTGTGCAAGCTGGAGCGATTGGCCTTATCGAAACTGGCTTTGAAAATTATTCCTATGCCGGTCCTGCAGCCAATATCGACCAGTCTATTGGCAATATCGAGGCAATTGGTCTTGCTCTCGATAACACAAGGCCCAGCCATAACAAACAATGGAGAGTCTAAACCAACCTCCACATTACCAATTTTGAAATTCATTTTACTTATACCTTACATATAAGTGACTAAAGTGTAAAGTGCCTAAAGTGACACGGAGTGTCATTGCGAGGAGCGCAGCGATATGGCAATCTCCTTGCTCAGGTTTGAGATTGCTTCGCTTCGCTCGCAATGACAACAATTTTAGGCACTTTAGTCACTTCAAATTTTAAGCACTTTGGATTATCCTAATGCTCTTTTAATTCTTGTTCTTATTCCAGCCGGCTTAGCTCCCACCGGAACCATCACATTGACCGCCTGCGGTATCACGTTAATTTGTACCGGCAGAGCCGGTCCAGGGTCGCCGTCGATTTCGGTCCTTATGCAGGCATTATTAGAGCTTATCGAGATACTTTCACCCTGACGATAAATAACATCGCTACTATAGGCATGTTGTTTTAAGACTGTCGCAAACGAATGTTTGACTAAACGTAGTTGAGAAGCGCATTTGTAAACACACACATCCAACAGCCCATCGCCGAAGTCGGCGTAATGCAAAATCTGCAGGCCCACGGCATATCTTGAGATGTTTCCGACGAATACTAATCCGGGGCCATCGAAGATTTCTTCGCCGTCAACTTCCACCTTCATAGAGTCGAACTTATAATTCCAGAATATTCGCCATATAGGCTCAAAGTAATCAAAGTAATTAATATGTCCCTTTCGCTGCTCGCTGACGCGTTCGACGACCTGGCCGTCAAAACCGAAACCTGCTATAGAAGTAAAACACTTGCCATTTGCACTTCCCAGGTCTAATGGCCGAGTGTATCCTGCCTCAAACGTTTTTATCAAGGTTTTTAATTTTTCGTCAAAACCCAGTTCATTAGCAAGCAGGTTTTCCGTTCCGCAAGGCACCACTAACAAGGTTTTGTTACTGCCTTCCAGGCCGTGAGCAATCTCTCTAACAGTGCCATCGCCACCGACGACAACAAGCATTGCGCAGTCGTAATCAACCGCTGCGTCAGTAGCCAAATCACAAGCATGCTCCAAGCATGTAGTCAAGCTTACTCTGACATCGAAGCCTTTTTCAATAAGGTATTGCTGAAACCGACGCCCTGTCAATTTGCTGCTGCTCGCACCGGCTTTGGGATTTACAATATAAGCAATATAACCATCATCCGGCTTCATCTCATACCTTGTCTTTTGTTCGTCGTTCTTCGTTAGTATGAATCTTTCGAACCATCAGGCTTGCATAGCTTTCTGGGATATGCGGCAGATTCGCCAGCCCTAATTCCGTTTGCACATCACTGATTTTTTCGTTGTCCGGCCCTTCGATCTCTACGAAATCGCCTAACATTGGAAGCTCATCCAGCGCCACAGTACAGTCATGATACCGCCAGGTCTTTCGCTTCTTTTCAACAACCAACACGCTGCTAAATCCTATGGCGGCAAGCAGCTTTTCCGTGGAATCGGCGTCTTTGATTTCGATCTCGATTTCCTGCCTTTTCTTGAACTGATTTTTTTCCTTAGCACCTTTATACGTCAAAAAAAAATTCTCTCTTTTCTCAGCTACCTCTCGACGCAGACGAAGACACCTATCGGTTTTAGTCAACGTTCTGTCCTTATCATCGAAGTAGTAATCTGTCTGCAATTGCTCTGCCAAAAATTTAGCACCGAGATTGACTAACTTGCACTTTATGTCCTCCAGTGACTCAACTTTTAGCTTTGCTTCAATTTCAATATTCATTTATAAAGGGTCTAACTAAGTGATTATGCTTACGATGCGATTCTCTATGTAAATAACCTTCTTAGGTTCTTTCCCCTCCAAAGCAGCCTGTACAGACACACTCAACAGAGCCTGTGTTTTCACATGTTCATACGGCGAATCGGCTGGAACAACGATTCTGTCCCTTACCTTACCCTTGACCTGCACAGGTAATTCAATTTCTTTTTCTTTGATAAGCTCTTTGTCATATTCAGGCCACGGCTCGTAAGCCAGGCTTTCAGTATGGCCTAATCTCTGCCAGAGCTCTTCAGCAATATGCGGTGCGAACGGAGCAAGGATCAGAATAAATTTTTCTACTACCGACCTGGGTCTGTCATCTTGCTTGATTAAGTGATTTATAAAAATCATCATCGCGCTTATTGCCGTATTAAAACCAAAGCTTTCAATATCGTCACCGACTTTTTTTATAGTTTGATTTAACAGTCTAAGCGTCTGCTCGTCGGGCTGGGTCTGTTTTATTGCCTCGACAGGTTCACCGGTATCCTCATCTACGATCATTCGCCAGGTCTTTTGTAGGAATCGATATACACCTTGCACACCCTGCATACTCCAGGGCTTTATCGCCTCTAAAGGTCCCAAGAACATTTCATAAAGCCGCATCGAATCGGCGCCAAAATCAGCGATTACTTTATCAGGATTAACTACATTACCGCGAGACTTGCTCATCTTCTGGCCGTCCTCGCCTAAAATCATTCCCTGGTTGACGAGCTTGGCAAACGGCTCTTTCGTACTTACATAACCCAGGTCATAAAGTAACTTATGCCAGAACCGCGCATACAGAAGGTGCAGCACTGCGTGCTCGGCTCCGCCGATATACAAATCCACAGGCATCCAGTATTTCTCTTTTTCGCAGTCCCAGCCTTTTTGACTATTATTGGGGTCAAGATACCGCAGATAGTACCAGCAACTGCCGGCCCATTGGGGCATAGTATTTGTTTCGCGTTTTGCTTTTGAGCCATCGGGCAGTGTCACGTTCACCCAATCACCAATATTAGCCAACGGCGACTCACCCGTGCCCGGGGGCTTATAGTTTTCTACCTCCGGCAGCTCTAATGGCAAATCTTTTTCTGTAAGTCCAAAGACGCGACTATTTTCCTCATGCAAAATCGGAAATGGCTCGCCCCAATAACGTTGTCTGCTGAACAGCCAGTCACGCAGCTTATAGTTTACAGCCTTTCTGCCTAAGCCTTTTTGCTGGAGCCAATCCGAGATTTTCTCTTTGAACCGGTTTGTCGGCAATCCATTGAACTGCCCGCTATTGATTGCTTTTCCGTCGCCCACAAAACATAACTTGCCCTGTTTGACCAACTTGGCTTCTTTGCTATCCAGCGGTCCACCCTCCGCAGTGCTACGGAGGACAGGCTCAACAACCGGCACAATAGGAAGGCCGAATTTATTTGCAAACTCAAAGTCGCGCTCATCGTGAGCCGGCACCGCCATAATCGCACCGGTGCCGTAACTAATCAGGACATAATCGCTTATCCAGATAGGCATTCTTTCGCTGTTTACCGGATTTATGGCGTAAGCGCCTGTAAATACGCCGGTCTTTTCTTTCGCCAAATCGGTGCGGTCGAGGTCGCTTTTCCGAGCTGCTTGCTCACGATATTTTTTAACAGCCTCTTTTCGGTCATTGGTTGTAATCATATCTACAACTTCAAGCTCAGGTGCCAGCACCATGTAAGTAGCGCCAAAAAGAGTATCTGGTCGAGTCGTAAATACCCAGAGGTCCCAATTAAGACTTTCTATTTCAAATTTAACTTCGGCCCCTACACTTTTGCCAATCCAGTCTCGTTGCAGCTTTTTTATTGGTTCGGGCCAGTCCACATCATCTAAATCCTTCAATAATCTCTCAGCATATTTTGTTATTCGCAGCATCCATTGTCGCATCGGCTTTCGGATTACCGGATGGCCGCCGCGCTCGCTAAGGCCGCCCACTACTTCTTCATTTGCCAGAACTGTCCCCAGTGCGGGACACCAATTGACAGCTACCTCAGCTTCATAGGCAAGACGGTTGTCGTCTATGATTTTTTGTTTATCCTCCTCACTCAATTCCTTCGGAACGTTCAGCTCCTCAATCGGCTTGGCTTTCTGCTCGGTCTGGTCAAAGTAACTATTGAAAAATTTCAGAAATATCCATTGTGTCCACTTATAGTAATTTGGGTCGGTGGTACTGACCTGCCTGTCCCAGTCGTAGCTAAAACCCAGTGACTTGATTTGCTGACGCATTCTGTCGATGTTTTTCTGTGTGGTCTGGGCTGGATGTGTGCTGGTCTCGATAGCGTATTGTTCCGCCGGCAGGCCGAACGCATCCCAGCCCATAGGATGCAGCACGTTAAATCCTTTCATCCGCTTATATCGAGCGACTATATCGCTTGCGGTATAACCTTCCGGATGGCCAACGTGCAGACCGGCAGCGCTGGGGTAGGGAAACATATCCAGCACATAATATTTTGGCCTGGAGTCATCGCAGTCGTCTGCTCTGAATGTCTTATGCTCCTGCCAGAACTTTTGCCATTTCTTCTCAATTTCGCTGAGGTTATAAAGACCTTTCTGAGAACACATTTACACTTCACACTCCTTATAAACAATTTCAACCACCGGTAAAACCACATTTAGAGCCCCGCAATAAACCTGTCCCCTCGGCCTTGCTCGGGGCAGGCCTGAGCAGGGTCGAAGGATTGCGGGGCTAAATGTTTAGCCCCCAAATTTATTTGGGGGTTTTTATCACGCGTTTTATGAAGGGTTTCGGCTCATTACCGCCCTTTATAAATCATTAAAACACAATAAAACAAAAATCTGAGAAAATCCACTAAAATCCATTGTCAGACTAAGAAGTGATTAAAGTGTAAAGTGGCAGAAGTGATCTAAAGTTAGAAGATTTTATCCGCCGGAGGCGGACCACATTCCATCGGGGCGAACCTGGAGAACACCGGTATCACGATAAAAGCTCAAAGTTGCGATGGCATAATTTACTAAGGCTTTTGTAGCTTCATTTTGCGCGTCAAAGAAGCTATCCTGTGCATCCAGAACCCGGCGGCTGCTGGCGCGTCCATATTGCATCAGCAGCGAGGTCTTTCTGTAGCGCTGCTGAGCCACCGCGGCAGCCTCTGATTGAACTTTGAAACGCTCCACTGCTTCTGCAAAGTCACGGTATGCTTGACGTATTTCCAACGTGATGGTATCTGTAGCCAAGTCGTATTCTCGCTGCCGTTGGTTCAGTACAATGAGAGCTTTTCGATAAATATTCTGTTCAGCTACACGATCAAGCGGCAAATTTAGCTCCAAATTTAAATTATAGTCCTCAGTAGCCTGCAGAGTCTGCCTGCTGCCCTGATCTGGAGAGGCAACATTGATCGAGCCGACAACATTCATGTCGGAGCGAAGTGCATCCGCTGCCACATAGACCTTACGCTGCGCATCCAGAACCGCATCGGCGCTGTTAGAAAGCTCAAGACGTCTAAACAATGCCGTCTCTATAGCTTGACCCTCATTAAAATCCAGATCGCGAATATCTGCAGTTTTTAGTTTTTGAAGCACATCTTCATCCAGCCGAAATTCCGCCTTGGTTGGCACAGCAAGTGTTATCTTGAATAAATCCAGCAGAGATTCATATTCCTTCCTGGCCTGAACATACATATCTCTGGCTTGCAGCATTTCCTGTCGTACTCTGTCCAGCTCAAACGTGGGCAGGCGTCCGGCATTGGTTAACTTTTCAACACCATTATATAAACCGGCAAGAGCATTGTAGTTTGCTTGTGCATTTTTAGCCAGATCGTACAACTCCAGCACATTGTAGTATTGTGTGACAACAAAAACGACAAACGTCTTGCGAAAACGATTGAAAGAGCGTATCTGGTAAAGTGTGTCACGCTCTGCTTGCGTGAGGTTTTCTAATACTACTTTCGGTTCGCTGCCGCGAAGTAAAGGTTGAAAGACAGTTGCAGTCAAAATAGAAGACAGCCCCCCCTCCATATTACCGGTTAGCACATCAAGCCAGGTAGTTGATATTTTAGCACCTATTAGAGTACCTGTTGCCAGCAGTCTGTTAAAACCCCAACTGGACTCAATTCCCCAGACTTTATCATTCCAATCGGCGTCATATCCGCCGCTCGGGCCGCCGAAAAACTGCATTTCAAACTGATGGCGGGTTAATCTCAAATCCAACGCTGTCGTGTATAAAGTTTCCTTCTGCAACTGATAGTCACGATTATGGGCGGTAGCCATGGCTACCGCTTCTGAAAGGCTCAGCACACTGCCGGCAGGTATGGCCCTGGCTATCTTGATATCGTTAGGCTCTGCGGACACATCACTAATCTTGTAGTTAGCTTTGTCACCGAATTCCTTCTGCCATTTCTGGTCAATAATATTATAGACTTGCTTGTCGGCCTTAGCTTTATAGTTATGCTGCTTAGTACAGCCTGCCAAACAAAAGATGACGGAGAGCAGAAGACAGGCGACAGAGGACAGAGGACAGACGACAGAGGACAGAGAACAGAATCTCTTTTTTCCGTCTTCCGCCTTCTGTCTTCTGTCTTCTGCCTTCTGTCTTCTGTTTACAGTGTTCGTATTCCTACCCTCTCACCTATTATCAATTTCATTTGAGGTGGAGCTTTAATCACAAACGGCCGTCCCCACTCCGGAACGTTCGGGTTTAGCCATAATTGTATCGGCAGTTGTTCGACGGCTGGTCCCACAGATATTACCTGAGAGCGTGCTATCTGAGCCGGCTCGGTATTTCTAACGATTTCTACTACCATTCCCTCTCGAATTTGAGCTATCTGGTCGTTTTTGGCATAGGCTACTATATCCGTAGGCTTGAGTTCGGTTATAGTGAGTATCGGCTCATTGGCTTGAACAGCCTCACCAGGCCAATGCTGAATCTGGCTAACCATACCATCAAAAGGTGTTGTCAAATTCAATGGCTTACGTCTTGCCAATAGTTCTTCCATGCGCTGTTCCTGGACTTTTACCTGTTTATGTATCACCTCCAGAGCACTATCCACGGAAGGATGCTGGGCTAGCCGATGGGCAAATTCGTCCCGGCGATGCTGAGCCTGCTTCAAATCAGCTTCGGCCTGTTCCAACATATCCTCATTCTTTCGAATCTTCTCAGCTATGGTTTCGTGCCGGACCTTTACTCTCTGCAGCTCGTAAGGTGCAATAGCTTCTTGTTTTAGGAGATCCTCGGCTATCTTTACTTCCACTGACAGGTCTTCAAAAGTTATCTTGTCGGTAGCGAGCTGCACTTTTAAGTTTAGTATCTGAAGCCTCGCGTTTTCTATATCGACGTAAAATCTTCTCTCATCGGCTATTTGATTGGTTTGCAGATTGGTTGCTTCAGCGAGCAAACTTTCCTGGGTAGGGATTAATTGAGCCATTAGGTGCTCTATCTCTGCTGCGGCAACAGCTAATTCGGCCTGTAAATTTTCATTATCGAGTATTGTGTCAAGTATAGCTACGGTCTGACCTTGTTTGACCTCGTCAAACAAGTCCACGGGAACATTTTTTAATCGACCGGTACAGGTAGCAGCGACTTGATGTATCTGACCCTGTACTATGGCTAAGACTTCAAAACGTCGTGTGCGTTGATAGAATAGTCCGACAACACATACCGATACTACCAGCCATACTAAGGCCGGCAATAGATGGTGCAGGCCAAAAAGACCAAAATGGTAACCTGTGTAGGGGTTTTTTTTCATACTTCAGCTAAACCTCAAGAAGCTGCTCCTGCATTGTCAAGTTGACGTTCTCGACGCCCTCAACTTCGCCCAGCTCGGAAATCATCTGCTCATTCTTCGCTGCATTTCGTATCATCAATTGATAAGCATACTCAGCCGGTCCGCCAAAGCCGGTATCTTGAACAGATATGAGAGTGAAACTGCCGCAGAAACGCTTAAGAACGGCAAGAATCGGATGCTTAGGTCCAATGTGGCCTCTGAAACTAAATCGTAAAAAACCATTGTGAGGCCGATGTGTACCAAAACCGGTCAGATACAAGTATATCGCTATCAGGCTTAAAACCACCGTGCCTACAATGGCTGTAGCATATCGCTGGGAGCCGGTCGCCATACCGACAACCAGCGAACAGAAGATGAAGGCTATGTCACGAGTATCCTTGATAATGTTACGAAAACGAATGATTGCTAAAGCACCCATGAGTCCCACAGCAGTGATAATATTATTACCAATAACAGACATAACCATAGCTACTACCACGGTAATTAAAATCAGTGATTGCACAAAGGACTTTGAATAAGAAAGGCCACTATGCGTGGCGTAATAAACCCAGGCCAAAACCTGACCTAAAATAAAAGCCAACAATAGTGACAAAAGCACACTTTGAGCCGTAAAGGTTCCACCGGTTAAAGGAGTATCCTCAAGTGTTTGCCAAATTCTATCCATAATCACGCTTCTAAAATTGACGAGCAAGGTGGGCATGGGAACATGCCTCTTTAACGGAGGTAGTATATTTTGACATCGATTGCTGTCGTAAGTCGAAGTACTTAACCATCCGAGTCAACCAGGCTGGGTAAAGATTGGTGAATTTGATCTCCAAAATTACTCCGTCAAAAAGACGATGATGCCAGCCACCGCTGTTAAGTTTTACCTTGGGCGTATTAGTAATGTTATAGGCCAGATGTCGGTCAAAGGTTATCCTTACCCTATTTTCAGAATCGCCTTCGTATGCTTGGCGCCTGTAGCGAATTAATATCACAGGCTTAGCATTAATATTGTTCACGTACAACTGGAACTGCCTTAGCGTCTCCCGGTCTGTCGTATAATCATAATCTTGCAGCGGCAAAGACAATCCTGCAAGCAGTGTCGCGACATCATGATCCATTACGCGGGCCCTGTTTTTGACGATAACATTGTTTATCCGGCGCTTGATCTCAAAGAATCGGGGATAATCCGTCTCGTCGGTATAGCTACGGATCCGCAATTTGAAACGATTCTTTTGCCCGGTCAGGCTTTCCCGACAAAGGTGTAAATCGTCTGAGTCTAAATAAAGACTAACAATCGGATAGGTACCGCCCCGATGTAATTTGCAGTACCGGTCTAACTGTACGTATGGCTTGATAAATTGTCTGACTGCCTCAGCCTTTGACTCATAAATGCGATATTTCAACTCGTATCGGCAGGAGATAACACTGTCGAACGAGCTAACCGGCTGTTTTACAATCCTCATATTATTCTCAGGATCATGCCTATCTTCTGTTGTATGCGCCATAAGGCTTCCAATCTTTGGCTAAATAGCCTAAATGTTACAATTTCTACTAATGATATTAAGCTCTCTTATGCTCGTAGCTCCACCTTAAGATTTTGCGTTCAAACAAAGATATCCGCCTCTTAATCGAAACACTTCCTACTCAAGAAAACATAGCCAATAAGTCCTTTTATTTTATGTGCTTATAACTATCGAGCCCTGTTTTAAAACAAGAATCCGCCTCCTCAAAATATAATGACGTTGTCAATGGATTAATTATTCCATGAGTTTATTATCATGTTTTATAATTTTATATATTCTAACACAATTTGGGCGGTTTAGTCAATACAAATTCGTGCTTTGCCCGATGATGGTTCATCCCCATTTTTGATATAGATGGCAAAATAAATATCAGCTCCTTTGTAATAATAGTTATTGTTAAAAACTGATAAAACAGCTCTATCAAATGGAATTGCCCTGCGAAACTGGGGATGAGCCGGAGTTTTTCTTTCTTGACAGAAATGCCATGTAATTTTATTTAATGTAGAAATGCAGCCATGCCAACAGCCAAATAAGCCGAGATCGTTAAGATGGCTGGCGCCATTTTTCTGTCGGGCTTCGTTTCATCAGCGGATTACTGCCACAATAGTTTTCTCAGCAGTAGCTACATTGTTCGGATTAGCCTGGCTGGCAGCAGCAGGCAAATTTGACATAGGATGGTGGCTCGGAACATGTGGATTAAAGCAGAAATATGGTCTGCCATGCCCAACCTGCGGAATGACAACTTCGGTACTTGCCTTTTCGCAAGGCAAGATTTTCGAGTCGTTTTATATTCAGCCGGCAGCAGCTTTATTGTGCTGCGTCCTGGTCGTCATTGCATTTTTAGCTCTTTTTACAGCGGTTTTTGGACTATATTTGGTCTTTATTAAACGTTTTTTTACAGAGATTAAGATAAAACACATCGTTTTGGCTTTGATAGTTATTATCGCCGCCGGCTGGGCGGTAACGTTAGCTCGAGCACTGGCGGCATGAAGATAGTTTGAGCGCGGCAAATTTGCAGAAGCAGCGTTAGCAAAACCAGAGGTAACGATAAACAAAGCCGATAATTTGCATGGGCGATAATGGACATTTAGTTATTAAGACTTTTGGATGAGATTTTTATAAGTGTTTGGAGGAAAAGAGCTTAAGAGTAAAAGCAAAAAGTGCCGAAAATGGGCAAAAATGACCGGAAATTTACAAAAATGCACCACTTTTGAGCAAAAATGATCAAGTTTTTCTCACTTTTTGACACGCCTACAAAATTGTATTTGACTTGTCAGAAAAAATTTTCTCTCTGGCACATAACTTGCTGAGCGTCGATGTTTGATCCTGGATTCTCGATTCTTGATGTCGAAGCGCAGCGGAGATCCGCCTGACTTCGGCGAGCTTAGTCGAGCCGTGGCGGACTCGATACCCGTGATTGGTTAATTGGTGAGTGGTTAATTATTCGATACTTGCCTGTCCTGCTTGCCCGCCGAAGCTTCTGCGAAGGCGGCAGCGCCAGCATGCACTGAGCACTGTCGAAGTGTCGAAGGGATACTAAATGCATGAGTTCAATACCTAAGATACTTAGGTATTGTGACTACATAAAGACCTGGCCTGACCCCCGAAAACTGTACCATTGTGGATTAGAGGGTATCCGATAAAATTGGTAGTTTTTTAATGAAAGAATACCCACATGAAACGTAAATTTCACACACCAGGGAAGATCGTTAAAAAGCTTCGTGAAGCTGATGCGGCAGTCGCTTCAGGCAGTACGGTCGAACAGGTTTGCAGACAATTAAGAATCAGTGACGCGACCTACTACAACTGGCGAAAGCAGTACGGCCAGATGAAGCTAAACCAGGTCAAACAGCTAAAGACTCTTCAAAAAGAGAATACCCGGCTCAGAAAGTTGGTGTCCGATCTGGCAATCTATATTCGATACTAAATGCATGGGTTGAATGCCTAAGATACTTAGGTATTGTGACTACATAAAGACTCATATCGGTCTAAGAGCCCGAGGGGCTTTGATGCTCTATGGATTAGAAAAGAAGGACGAGTCACGAGGGACGAGAGACGAGGGGCGAGAGACAAATTCTTAGCCGTTAACTCGTCTGGGCCTGACTACGGCGAAGCGCTTCGCCGAGACGAGAAGACTACACCCTGACACGGCGTAGCAAAGGCGGGTAAAATCTGATTGTATTTGTTGGCCTTAAGTAGTAATATTGCTTGAAATTATTCATCCTTCGTAGTTCCAGTTCATCCTTCGTAGTACTACGGAGAATGGACCTGTGCAGTCCCTTAGGTAAGTAGGCACTACGGAGAATGGACTTGCGGTAAACAGATTAAGGAAAAGGAGAAATGGCAAACGATAATGGAAAAGCTGATTTTAAATATGAACCCTGTAGATAAACCACAGGGCTTTCGGAGAGTGAAAAATGCAAAAGGTTTTGGGGTATATGTTGACTTGGACGGCTTATGGCAGCTGGTTGCAGGGAGACAGACGCAAATACGTCAAAAACGGCAAAATCCTCGACCCTAATCCTTCACTGGAGAGTAAAAATAAGGAAAACATGAAGTATCCAAAAGTATCGTTGACCACTGCACAAAGAAAAATCATCAAAAAGGCTATAATTGAGGAATCTGCCGGCTTAAATCAGAAGATTTACGTAATTGCTATCAGAAAAAGTCATATCCATTTGGTAACGGATTGTAATTTTATTTCGGCTGCTTCTGCAGTGAGTCATTACAAAAATGCAGCAAGGCTGGCTATGGAAAATAATGGTTTTGTCGGCAGGTTGTGGACAAAGGGATTTAGTGTTCGTTATTGTTTCGATGAAAACCAGTTAAATAAGGTAATCCAATATGTAAACCGCCACAACCAAAAATCCCCATCCAAAAGCCCACCGGTTTATCCGGTGGGTTAATATCCCCCACATTTATTTTGGGGGATTAATAATGTCCCCCACCGGTTTATCCGTAATCCGAAAGCCCCCAAGTTCATCTTGGGGGGTCATATCCCTGGTAATCACCAATCTCCAATTACCAATCATTTGTATTATTCAATTTGCACTCTGTCCAGCAAGTCGGTATAATCACGAGCACCAAATCCGCGGAATTTCAACTGAGGGCGAAGGATATAAGACGGAAGTGTTGGATAATATTATGTTATATGTTAAATCCCAGATAGAAAATTTGAATGACACGGACGGAGAAGTGTATCTACTGTGGTAACTCGTTTAATCCAAACAAAGGAGAGGGAGATCATATTATTCCAGTACAATTAGGGGAGTTCAGAAACGATATCCGGTTTCGCAGAATTTGTACTTTGTGCAATAGTAAAATAGGCAGATCTGAACAACAATTTCTATTATGTGGGATAGAAAGCTTTTTCAGGGATTTAGTTAAGCCGAAGATTCCCAAAAAACGACAGAGAGGTCGTTCTCAAATCAAAGCATCTATGGGAGTTCCAGGTCCTCAGTCTACAATTGATCATGGCGATCACCGAGAATTAGTCAAGCGGTCAAAAGATAATCCAACAAACATCTTTCCGGTCAATCAAATTGTAATACATGATGATCAAGGAAATGAGTACTTTATAGAGTTGTTTAGCGGAATGTGTCCAGAACACTTAAAAGCCAAGTTAGAAAAATATGGTATAAGTAAGATTAATAAGATATGGCTTCATTGGGACATGGAGCATCAGTCTGAGTTTCAGCAGCTTATGAAAAAAACGTGGCCAAAGTCAGAACTGCACAGTTTGCCTGAAACAGAAGCGGGAATCCCGCAGGTAAAGGGACGTATAACATTTAAGGTGACCGACCATTACTTCCGTTCACTTGCTAAGATAGCATTCCACTACTATTTAGTCCATTCCCGTCGTGGTTTTCGAGGTGATGAACAATGTTTTGGACCAATGCGTGATTTCATCATGAACGGCGGTAATGACAAAACTTTTTTTAATCAATCTGGCCCTAAATTCGTTATACCATTTGGTGAGATTCCTTCCGGTTGTGTAATAACACCCAATCAGTGGTGTCATATAATAGCTGCTGATGAGACTAACAAAGTAGCAGTCGTATATCTTCAGTTGTTTGTAGGACGTGGTTGTGTTCCCAAACCCCATCACATTAAATTGGCGGACATAAATAGTTCGATCTTAATACCAAGCTCAACGTGGGGTCATGTTTATTTGTATGACGAATCACAAAGGTCGGATCGCTACGCAGGACGAGTCGAAGAGGCTCAAATAACAAGATTACGATAGAAATACTTTGAAAAATAGAAAAATATTGACGATCATCTCTTTTGTTTATATTAGCATAATGGCAGCATAAATCAGTCTGAGGCTAATAAATCCGCCACACAGATTAGCGGATAAATTTTTAATCAATCTGGTGTTTAGAACGGGCTGAATCGTGTTGTAGATTATTATATTGGCCTAATACAAAATGAGAAGAAAAGACTACAAAAATCTATGGCCAGAGGCTGAGAGAGAAATTGATAATAAAGATTGGCGTAAAGCTCTTATAAACTGGGCAAAAAAAATAAACTGTATGATCGAGGATAATACATATATCCCCAAATATTCCAAATATACACGTGAAATTGTGAAATTGGCCAGATTAAAAAGAAAAGAAGAACAAAGGATAGCACATACAGCATGTCAAGACATATTGATTGGTACCGTGACCTCTCTAATCAATATTGGAAGAGGGTATAAGAGATATCCTAAGATGGCTTTATATTATTCATGCGAACATGAAAGAAAATTATTTTGGATTAAAGGTGATTATAAAGAATGGATTATTCAATGGTTATACTGGGTTTTAGCTGGTCGGCTTATGACGCCAGGTGGATTGATTCGCCTTTTTTTATCATTTAGCTTTGGTGCCGCAATTATCTTCTCTTTTTTCTACATAGGCGGCTTGGAATGGACAGATGTTACTCGTAAAGATACAATTGAATGGTATCATTACTTTTATTTTAGCGGTTTAACTCTTACTACACTTGGATATGGTGATTTACATCCAATCCCTTCAGATATATTGAGATGCTTCGTTTCAATATTTGAAGCTATAATAGGATATTTATTACTTGGCTTAATGGTGGCGGGTTTTGTCCATTTTAATACCCAGCCTAATTGGCAACACAAAATAGACCTTAGCGGTAAAATTAGATCATATGAAATAAAATGGGACAAGCTTTTAACAAATCACTTAACCTGATCGCTATCCCACCTCGCTCCATAGCAACGTGTGGCAGCCACTAAACCCCATGTCTTTGTCCTCCATAAGGAGTCCTTAGGACTACGAAAGGTGAAATCGTCAAGATGCCTTACGGCAGTGCAAGCCTGCCTTCGCCGAAGCGGCTACGCGCAGGCAAGTCACAACGATTCAATTTTTTGTAGATTTTTGATTCTTAAAGTAGTCCACAAGTATATAGGCATATACTTATAGCTCTGCCACAGGTACAGTACTTGACTTGCCCAAATTTTAAAATGAAAACAAAAAACTCATCGAAATCTTCGAGAAGAAAATCAAGGACAAAATCTCCAAAGTCTGGAGTTAGAAATAGTAAATTGACGAGACAATTTCCGTCCAATGTTCCTGAAATTTTGCTTGTTTTTTTTGCCGTTTTTGGGTATAATGTGACCTCGTAATGGGCTTGGCCATGCCTAACGGCACGCGTATAGTGTATCATGTATTGCGTATATAAGAGAATAGCATATCATAGTTAGCGGATCCCGAAGAGCCGAATTTCTTTCGGCCCGGCCAACAGACAATATCGAATCTCGAAGGGACGTCCAATTAACTAATTCGCCAATTCGCTAATTCTCTAACTCACGCAGTCTTAGCGGAATCGGCAGTTAATGCCAAAGCCAAGCTAATCAGAGGAAAAAACGACTATAATTATGACTATTATTATGCAAAACAAAGCCAATTTAAAAAATGAACAAATGGATATAAAGTTAAATATAACAAGGGATTATGAGAAAAAATTGCACTGGACACTTGGTGAAAACAAAGCCAATCAAAGCCAATCCGCCATAGGCGGACAAGTTTCGGAAAACAGAGGTTTACCCGCCTCCGGCGGGATAGAGGACGGAGGGCAGATGGCAGTCCCGTTAGGGATGGCTTACGCCAAAGACGGAAGGCGGAGGAAAGAACTGCATACATTTGTTTATATAATAGCCCTTTAAATTAACCGAGCACCCATAATTGTTAGTTAAGCAAATCCAAATAGCTCAAATCGCTGAGCAAGTTTAACACAATGTTGCATACGTAAAGCGCGTACGCGCTTTACGTATAAGCTTTTTTTCTTTCGATTGATCGTTAATACGCCGCAGGCGTATTAATGCGAAATAAAAGAACCGACTTGTGCCGTTTCTAATAAATAAGTACAACTTTTTTATGCACGTAAGGCAGCATTGATACACGAATATTCGAGATTGCCACGTCGGCCAGGAGATGGCCTCCTCGCAATGACCTTTTTAATAGATTCCTCGGCTTCGCTCGGAATGACGACTGAAGGCAGAGGACAGTCCCGTTAGGGATGGCTTACGCCAAAGACGGAGGACAGCGTGCAGAGACGAGGGAAGACGGACGAGAGACGAACCATCTAATAACGAATTACGAACAATGAACTCCGAACTCTGAACAACGACAGAAAACGGACGACAGTCCCGTTAGGGATGGCTTACGCCAAGGACCCTCCGCCGCACTACGTGCTTTGCAGGGCAAGCAAACAGAGGACCCGCTGAAGGCGGGTCGCCGTCCTTCTCCGTAGAAGTTATACTACGAAGTCCGCTAGGGGATGCCTTACGCCAATGACCCTCCGCCGCACTACGTGCTTGGCAGGGCAGGCGAACAGAGGACCCGTCGAAGGCGAGTCGCCGTTCCGGCGACGGCTAAACACCGGCAAATAAAATTGGGGATTATATATTTTGGGGATTAAGCTCGTATGTTATTGATGCTTGTTTTTTTTTATAAGTCCAGCTACAGTTTGAGCGTGTAACTTGAGTTTGGCTTAGCTCTGCCTAATCACTTCACTCATAAATTAACCTATCACCAATTACCGCCTGTCTAATACTTCCAGAAAGCGTAATATCCCACAAAATCATTGATGTTGCTACTATAATAAGGTATATTAGCACATCGACAATGTGGTAAATCTTACGTGGAGGTTGTGAGCATGCGGCTGATTACATGTACTTTAATCCTGTTAGGATTGACTGCGGCCTATTGCAGCAGTGTTAATGCAAAGCAAGTAGATTTTTCGCTCGAGAGCCAGAGGGGCAATGAAGCCACCGATGATATTTCAGCATACTACGGATTCGAGGAAATAGAGATAATCAAGCTGGACTGGGGCATACAAGACCTAAGAATTGCTGATTTTAACGGTGACGGCCGAAATGATATGGCAGTGGTCAACAATAGAAAGGCCAAGATTGAACTGCTTATTCAAAAAGAGGCTGTTGGGCCGGGTGAAACAAAGGTTGCTGTTGACCCTAATGATATAGATGTGAATATAATCAATCCGCCTACCCGTTTTGACAGACATAGTGTGCCGGTGTCGCAAAAAGTTTATAGTTTCGTCTGTAGAGATTTGAATTCAGATGGGATGCCGGACCTGGCTTTCTATGGCGAGCCAAAAGGCCTATATGTAATATTGCAAAAAGCCGGCGAGCCTGAAGCGAACGAGTTACAGTCGTTAAGCTGGTGGCCAAGCCACTGGCGAACCAGACAGAGAATAGCCATTGATGACGGTCTTACAACCCCCAACGCGCTGGTATGTGCTGATTTGAATAATGATGGTACCAATGACTTGGCATTAGCTGGTCACGATGGTATCTATATCCTCTTGCAAAAAAGGAATGGCTCATTAGCTGAGCCAGCTAAATTCGCCACTACCGCACTTACATTAGGCGTTGAAGTGGGTGATTTAAATGGCGACGCTATAAACGATCTTATCCTTGTAACAAACGACAGCGAAAAGACGGTGCATGTGAGGTTTGGACTTGAGTCGGGACAGCTCGGGCCGCAGATACGATTTTTTATCGAGAAGCCTTTGCTATTCGAGCTTTATAATCTGGATGGAAAACCTGGCGACGAAATACTGACTGTTGATGCAATAAGTAAACGGCTGATTTGCTACAAGTTTGCCGCTGAAGACCGAAAAAATACCGATTGGCCGATCCTTTTTTATCCACTTACTTCAGGTGAAGGTAGTACACAACGCGATTTGGCTATTGGCGATTTCGACGGCGACAGTTTGGCGGATATCGTGATAAGTGACCCGGGCGCTGCGGAGCTTATATTGTATAAGCAAATGGCGGGACTTGGATTGGCTGAGCCGGTGAGATTTCCTGCTTTTGCCGATATTGTGTGTTTATCTGCCGCTGATATCGAAGGTGATGGCAAAACTGAGCTGGCGGTTTTGAGTGTTAGGGAAAAGGTAATCGGTATCAGTAAATTTGAAGATGATAGATTGTCGTTCCCTGAGCCTATTGATTTAGCTGGTGAGCCGCTGGCAATGGAGCTTGCCGATATTGACCGCGACGGCAGTACAGACTGTGTTTACATTTCCAGGGACAACAATGACACCAGATTCCTGAGAATTTGTGACAATGTTGCATCGGCGAGCGGTTCTGAATCTTCGCCGAATAAAGAGCCGGCTTTGGAACTTGAAAAGCTTAGCGCTAATCCTGATGGTTTGAAGGTGCTTGATGTCGATCAGGACGGTTTGCAGGACGTCCTGATATTTGTCAGCTATGAGCTTCCAATCTTAGTGCGACAAGTACGAAAGCCTGTCCCTGCCACAAGGCGTCCTCCGTCAGTCCGCAGGACGCCTAACGGCGGAGTCCCTATGACTGCGGAGAGCTCGGTCGAGGGAATGGAATTTGAAATGGTTGATTCGCCTGCGGCTCAGATGAGCTTGATTAAAGATGCGAGTCTGCATTCGATAACTGTGGCGGATATAGATGGCAAACCAGGCGAAGAGCTGATGTTGGCACAAAAGAATTTCGCCAGGAGCCTGGTTTTAACAGCAGGCAGAAGCTGGAGTATCATCGACCAGTACAATGCTAAAAGCAAGGAGAACCAAATATCTGCTGTAGCTGCTTTTGATATCAACGACGGCGGCTCGGAGGCTGGGCCGGCTATCCTGCTGTTAGACGGTCAGAAGGGTCAGCTTCAAATACTTAAAGCCGATGATGATAAGACTTATCGTTTTGAAAGAGAGCTGAATGTCGGCAAGTGGAATGTTACAGCTCATTTAAAAATGCTGTTCGCACCGCTTACCGGCAATGAATGTAAATGTATCCTGTTGTTTGACGGTGGGAAGTTTGCGCTGATAGTGCCACCGAGCAGTAGTAAAGCTAAATACAATTTGGAGCAGCAGTTTAATTACGAGACCAAAATAAAAGATGGTATGTACGGCAACCTGACATCAGGGGACATTAACTCAGACGGACTATCAGACATTATTATGGTTGAATACAATCGTAACAATATCGAAATACTTGCGCTTGATCACGATAATAATCCGATTCCCGCTATGCGTTTTAAAATATTCGAGCAAAAAAGTTATCGCGATAGCAACCGTCGTGTTCTGTCCGGCATCGAGCCGCGAGAGCTAAGCGTTGCTGATGTTACAGGTGACGGCAAAGACGATTTAGTCACTATTATTCACGATCGCATAATTATTTATCCCCAAGACTGAATCTGTTTCTGGTGGCTTGCACAGGTTAAAATGGCACGTAATAATAAAAAAGTTTTTATTGCGCTTAGCGGCGGTGTGGATAGTTCAACCGCTGCCGCTGTACTTCTCGAAGCTGGCTTCGATTGTAGCGGCGTGTTTATGATTACGAGTGACTGCAACCGCCATGCGCAAATAGATGCTGAGAATGTTGCTAAAAAGCTGGGTATAAAGCTTTATGTGCTCGACCTTCGCAACGATTTCGAGCGGATTCTTGATTACTTTTGCAGCGAATACAAAAAAGGCCGAACCCCTAATCCGTGTGTTTTGTGCAATAGAATAATCAAATTTGGTAGATTGTGGGATTTCGCACGAAGTAAGGGAGCTGAATTACTTGCGACCGGCCATTATGCAAGGACTTTTAAGCTCAATGGCCAAGTAAGCCTGTACGAGGCTGCTGATACAGCTAAAGACCAGTCTTATGCTTTGTCTATGATTGATAGGGATATATTACCCAATATTATCTTACCGATAGGTTGCTATAAAAAGAATCAAACACGAGAGATGGCAGCAAAGTTTGGCTTGGACACCGCACAAAAAACAGAGTCCCAGGAGATATGCTTTATACCCGATGACGATTACGCAGCCGTGCTTGAGCAGCGGTGTCCGGAGCTTGTACGCAGGGGCAATATTATTGATAGTAGCGGCAATATCTTAGGCGAGCATAACGGCATCCATCGATTTACCCTCGGCCAGCGCAGAGGTCTGCGAGTCGCTATGGGTAGTCCCTATTACGTAGTGAAGATTGATGCCCAAAGCAATACAATTACTGTTGGACCAAAAGAAGAGCTTATGCACAAGAAGCTTCAGGTGACGGATGTGAATTGGCTTGGTGATAGGCCGGCATCGGCCTGCCTATGGCGGGTCAAGATTCGCTACAATGACGAAGGTGCATTTGCAAGTGTCCGTCCGCAAGGCGACAGCGCGGCCGTTGAATTTGATGAGCCTAAGTCTGCCATAACGCCTGGTCAGCTTGCTGCCTTCTACGTTAATGAAGGAAAGAACAGTAAAATTGTAGGCGGCGGGTGGATTGAAAAGGCGAGCGATTGAATTACCTAATAGCAACCTAACCCCCGGTAAAACCGGGGGCTAAATATGAATGATTATGTATGGTCTTAGATTATGCAGGTAAACAATGACATTTTGAGTCTGCTCAGTGAAAAGGTGGCCCAAATAGCAAGAGAAACGCAGCGAGCGGTAATACTACAACCGGGCGCAATTGGTGATTGTATATTAACTCTGCCATTAGCAAAGTTTATGAAAGATTCCCTACAATTGGGCGGAGTAGATATTTTGGGTCACACCGAATATACCGGTATTTTACCAGGCAGAACCTGCGTTGACGGCATTCGCTCTATAGACTCGGCGGATTTACATCGGCTGTTTGTTGAACCGGAGACCTTCGACCTTGCAGATAGGGACCCTTTAATTAATGCCTTTGATGACTATGTCTGGATAGTGACACTCCTTGGTGAGCCAAACAGCAGCTTTGAACAGAATCTAATTTTTACCGTTAATTGCAGTCACAGTGCCGAAGTGATAACGTTATCGATGAAGCCACCCAAAGTTTTTGCTCAGCACTTAACGGAATTTTATACACAACAGTTTATCGAGCAGAGCGGATTATCATTGGAAAATTGGGTGCTTCGGTCCACCGACGCCCTAATAAGAACTGCCCAAGCGGATAAAGATAGAGGCAAGCAACTTCTGAAAGAAATTAGCTTTGATTTTTCTAAAAAGCTGGTGGTCATCCAGCCAGGTAGCGGCGGACGAAAGAAATGCTGGCATATAGAAAATTTTTTCGCCGTCGCTGAAGAGCTTGGTTCAAGAGATATCGAAGTAATATTCTTATTGGGACCGGCGGAGCTGAAAAGATTTAGTAAGGCGACAATTAAAGATGTGAGCTCTATTGCGCGGTGCCTGACCGATTTGTCCTTGACAGAGGTGTTGGGGCTTTTAAGCTGTGCAGACGCATTCATCGGTAATGACAGCGGTATTACGCATTTAGCGGCTGGTTCGGGCGTCAGGACATTGGCTGTTTTCGGCCCAACGAATCCGGCAGTGTACAAACCTATCGGGCCGGCTGTGACGGTATTTGCCAACAGTACTGCAACTTTTACCAAGGAACCCTCAGCAATTTTACAGCAGGAGCTTTTGGCGGCTTTGTTGCCGTTAGATTAGATACCGGTGTTGACCAGTTTGGCCATCTTATTATAATAGCCGAAGTGGATATTAGTAGTAAGATATATTTTAACGTTTCCGAAGTGCAATAAATATGTGATGGAACCGCTAAATACCAACAGAATTCATGATAACAAGCGATAGTTGTATAGAAGGTTACTTATAGAGGCGTCTATATGCCTACAAAAACTTTGGGCGAATTAGCTGAGTATATAGGTGGTCGTCTTTATGGCGACCCAAATATCGTTATCACGTCCGCCTCTACTTTGGGGCGGGCACACGAAGGCGACATCAGCTTTTTAGTCAACCGCAGATATCAAAAACAACTTAAAACAACCAAGGCAAGCGCGGTAATTGTAGGCAAAGAAACAACCGATACTTCTGTTCCTCTTATCATAGCTGATGACCCGTATTATGCTTTTATGCAGATTATGGTACTGTTGCACGGCCACCGCAAACACAAAAAGGTGGGTATTAGCACGCGAGCCTCAATTTCGGACAGTGCAAAGGTTGGCGTTGACTGTCATATCCATGATTTTGTAACTATAGCTGATGAGGCCAAGATCGGAGATGGCTGCATAATCTATCCTGGTGTGTTCGTTGGGCAAGGCGTGCAAATAGGCAATGACAGTATAATATATCCTAATGTTTCCGTTTATAATGAATGCAAGATAGGCAATCGTGTGATTATAAATGCAAATTCTACAATCGGGGAAGATGGCTTTGGTTATGCCAGCTACAAGGGCATACATCATAAGATACCACAAATAGGCGGGGTGGTCATAGAAGATGACGTGGAAATCGGTGCCTGTTGTGGAATCGAACGAGGTACACTCGGCGATACTATCATAGGTCAGGGCAGCAAATTGGGCGACCTTGTAACGATAGGACACGGTGCAAAAATCGGTCCACATTGTCTGCTTGTCGCACAAGTTGGAATAGCGGGCTCGACTATGCTTGGCCATCATTGTATAGTGGGTGGCCAGGTGGGTATTGTAGGTCATATCAATATTGGAAACAACGTTACAATTGCCGCTCAAGCTGGCGTCGTTAACAATATTCCGGACGGTCAAGTAGTATTGGGCGCACCTGCTATTGAGGCAAACCAAGGAAAACGCGCATACAGCATGATACAATACCTTCCTGAGATGCGGCAAAATATACGGAACCTTCAAAGTCAAATTGAACAAATTGTCGCATCTGATGAAGCTGATTTTGAAGAGACAGACGAGCAGAGTAGCGAATCGTAATCCGTGTCCCGTGGTCCGAAATGTAGGACTCAAATCCTGGGACGCCAGGCATGAAATACGAATTCGAACAGGACCATTCTTTGAACGAGATAAGAGATACGAGGTACGAGACACGAGACGTGCTTGGTTTAATCGCTGGAGGAGGAAGATTACCCTTTCTGGTAGCCGCCGGTGCCCGAAGAGTGGGTTTAAGGGTAATTTGCGTTGGCTTGGCGGACAATGCAGAACACAGCTTAGCTAATGAAGTTGATGTGTTTTACAGAGTGGCTATTGCCCGGCCGGCCGGCTGGATACGTAAGTTAAAAAAACACAATGTCACAAGAACGATTATGGTTGGACGAGTCGCCAAATCACGGCTGTTTACACCATGGCGAATCCTGAAATATCTGCCGGACTGGCGAGCATTTAGGATATATTATTGGCGGCTGCGGAAAAAAGATAAGCCGGATGATTCTTTGTTATGTGCCATAGCTGATGAATTAGAAAGTGGAGGAATAATATTGGAGAACTCCATAATGTACTGTAAAGAGCACTTGGCAACAGCGGGTCTGATGACAAAGCATCAGCCGAGCCCTTCGGCCGAGGGCGATATTGAATTTGGCTGGCAGATAGTCAAAAAACTCGGCGAGCTGGACATAGGCCAGGCCATAGCAGTAAAAGAGAAAGAAGTGCTTGCAGTTGAAGCAATAGAGGGTACCGCAGAGATGATTAAAAGAGCCGGCCTATTTTGCAAATCGGGAGGCTGGACGCTAATTAAAGCTTCCAAGCCGAGACAGGACATGCGCTTTGATGTCCCATGTATAGGGCCGGACACTATCAGGAGCTTAGCTGAAAATGGGGGCAAATGCATAGTCGTTGAAGCAGATAAAACCATAATAATAGACAAACCTGAAACCATTAAATTAGCCGACCAATTGAAAATAACTATACTGGGTCGTTGAGTCAATTGTGGCGGTTACTTTTCTGCTGTGAAAACTATCTCTATTCCATAACAAGGAAAAATATAGCACAGTTTTTCTTCATAGAGCTCTTGTATTGACCGATGGCAATTAAACACGAGACCGAAGATTTTTTTGATTTGATGTGTAATCCAGAAAGGAGACCTGAACAAGAGACGCTGGGAAATGATATTTATTCTTATATCTGTGTAAAAATTGGGAACTTTTCTTTTTAGTTGTTTTTCTTTATCAACGAAATAATAAAAGGTATATAGGCCAAAGAACCTTTTGTGGGTGTAGTCTGAGTAATAATATGGATTAGAAAAATGTGGCACAAAGATGTATGCTTTGCTTTGTTTTTTCAGGACTCTAACAATCTCTCGCATTAAATTCTCGAAATTTTCTATGTGCTCAAGAACACTTCTGCAGTAAATCTTATCTACCGAATTGTCCGGCAAAAAGGCAAGACCGTTTTCTATATCAGCTACGATATCCACATTCGGCAGGTCTACTTTATCAATAGTAATTCTTTCAGGTTTTTTCTTTTGGCCACACCCCAGTTCAATGATCAACTGTTTGTTCTTATCTTTAACTATCTTCTCTAAATCGATTTTGATATAAGTGTTCATTTATGCTCACTATAATATTCAGTTGTCGTTTTCCTAAAGAGCCTTCGCAAGAAAGCTATAGGTTCAGTTTTCTAAATATCATAATAGATGTTTTACTTACATCAACAATATATTTATCGTTTGTAGTGTAATTAGCTAAGTGGCTTCTTTCGGTCCCAAATAACAGCCTTTTTAAAAATCCTGCTGGTGATGTGAAAAGCGTACATTCATACGCTTAAATCCTTTGATAAAGCAGGAGTCTTCATCTATAATATGTCATCGGACAATTAGCACAAACAGGCGTGAATTACGTAGAGGCCTGTGAGCTAAAGCTTTTGAATATTTGCACTATGAATAAAAATGTTCTTGCCTATCTTGGCTGTATTTGCTACTTTTCGAGTTCGAGCTCTGCAGTTTGATGTTTGTATTTTAGTGACCAGTAAAGAAAAAAAACAGAGAAATCGAGGCTATGGGATTTGTTAAAAAGGAGACAAAGACGGCAGTTTTAGTTATATAAGAAAGCTCTTTCAACAATATGATATTGATGTTGTTATACATTTTGCAGGTTTTGTAGAACCAGGAAGGTCTTTAGTATGCAAAGTGTTGATGAATCGGTAAGAAAGCTGCTATCCGGCGAAGGAAAGGATATCCCTTTATTCAAGGTTTTTATGCCCGAGAGTGTTTTCGAGCCTTTGCGCAAGGTTCTGTTAAGCGGCTATATAGGGGAAGGGCCGCGGGTGGAAGAATTTGAACGCCAGCTTGGGCCGTGGTTCGACAATAATAATGTGCTGACGGTGAATAATGGGACGTCTGCGCTGCAATTGGCACTTAGGTTGGCGAACGTGGGTTACGGCGATGAAGTTATCTCAACTGCTATGACCTGCACAGCAACAAATGAACCTATACCGGCGTTGGGAGCGAAGATTATCTGGGCTGACATTGATCCCTGGACCGCAAATATCGACCCGGAGGACGTTGCAAGGAAAATTACGCCTAAAACAAAGGCCATCATGTGCGTCCACTGGGGCGGTTACCCGTGCGAGCTTGACGAATTGAATGCTATCGCTGCTAAGCATGGCATAAAACTGATTGAAGATGCCTGCCAGGCTTTCGGCTCGACATATCACGGCAAGCCAATCGGCTCACATTCAGACTTTGCATGCTTTTCTTTTCAGGCAATAAAGCATATGACAACTGTGGACGGGGGTGCTCTAGTGTGCAAATCTGAAGCTGACTACCAGCGCGGCAGACTCCTTAGATGGTACGGCATTGACCGCAAGTGTAAGCGCAAGGATATTCGGTGCGAAGCCAATATTGCCGAATATGGCTACAAGTTCCATATGAACGATATGACGGCAACAATCGGCCTGGAACAGCTCAAGTACGTAGCTGAAACAATCGAAAAACATCGTGCTAATGCTGCGCGATACGATGAGGCTTTCAGGGGGCTCGAGACTGTACGGCCTCTGAGATATAAAAATGACCACAGGAGTGTCTACTGGCTTTATACTATGAGAGTTAAATACCCCCTAAAATTTATGGACCATATGAAAAAAGCAGGCATTACCGTCTCCCAGGTTCACGCGAGAAATGACACGCATACCATGTTCAGGGATTTCATGACTGAACTGCCGGGATTGGATGAATTTACATCTGAGCAGGTCTCTATCCCGGTAGGGTGGTGGCTAACAGATGAAGATTTGACAAGCATTATCAACACGGTTGTAGAATATGACTGCTGCTGCCGCACGAGGATTCAAGAGATAGGGAGTCTGTCCAGAAAACGTGAGAAGACACCGGCGCATCGGACTAATCTATAACTTTTTTTTGACTCTAATGACCTCTTGGTATAAGGACTGCCTGAAAGTTATGATGCAATCGAGTTATTAACAAAATAGCGCTTGGTGCCTGTGTCGAGCTTTATTAGTGAGGTTTTCGTTATGGGGGATGTAGTTATGCAAAAGGTAAGCGTAGTTATTCCTACTTATAATCTAAGTAAAATGTTAAAAGATACCATCAACAGTGTTTTGTGGCAAACGGAGCCGGACTTAGAGGTCATTGTTGTTGATGATGGCTCGACAGATAATACACGTGCGGTAGTCGAAGGAATAAAGGATAGCCGAATTAAGTATTTCTATAAGGACAACGCGGGTACTCCCAGTTCTTATAATTATGGTTTCTCTAAGGCAAATGGTCGGTACATTGCATTTCTGGACCACGATGATTTGTGGCCCGAAAATTATCTTCAAGTTATGCTATCTCATCTGGACAATAGAAGCGAGTTTGGAGCCGCATACAGTCCTATTACGGTGCTCTATCCTGATGGCAGTAAAATTAAATCATATAGGATGCCCAAGGGCAAGAGCGGCTGGATAACCTCAGAATTATTCAAGCGCGGATTTATTTGGAATTCGGCTACCATTATTCGAAGGTCGGTTTTGGAAAACTTTCGCTTTGACGAGTCACTTAGAATAGGTTGTGAGGATAGAGATTATTTTTTGAGACTTTCTACACGGACGCAGTTTTTGTTCGTCCGAGATGTTGAGGCAATTCGCAGAGAACATCAGGAAAATCTCTCGAAAAAAATGGGCCTTCTACCTGCAAGAATTCTGGTTTTGGAACGCTTCTATTTTCAGCTCGGTGGAGATAAAATAGTGCCAGCCAGTATAGCAAGGCACAGCATTAGTCATGCGTGTCATAAAGTAGCTAAAGCAAACCGCCGTGAAGCAAACCGTTCGGCGGCAATCACTTTGTATAAACGTGCTATTAGATACTGGCCGGTGGACATACGACTTTATTTAGGCTTGGCAAGGACTTTGCTATTAAATAAAAAGGATGACTCAAATCTTGCTGGTGATGTGAAAAGCATAGATTCATACACTTAAATCTTTTGATGCAGCATTAATCTTCGATTATAATGTGTGGTTGAAGAATTAGCACAAATAAGCGTAAAATACTTGTATAAAGTCCTGTTGGCAAAGCAGGTAATACTAGTGCCGTTTCCAGTAACAGAGTTTCGTGCTTTTAAGCTATTATTTTTCAAGAAGTTATATATAAATTGTGTTTCCTGAACCAAATCGAGGCACTACTGGAATCCTCAATTATTGGTAAAATGGCCTATCAGCACAATATTTGGCCTACTTTGAAATAACACTGCTCTTGAATGTTACGAGCGGCAAAAAGTCATGTATTGTAAGTGTTTTCATTTTCGTCTCTTACAACGCGAAACTGTCTAACTGGAAATGGCACTAGGAATATGAAACTTTCCATTATTATAGTAAGTTGGAATGTTTGTCATGAGTTGCTTGATTGTCTGCGTTCAATGGAAAAGAATAAGCCTTCCCAGGATTTTGAAGTAATTGTTGTTGACAACGCAAGTACGGATGACACTGCTGATGCAATCAAGAGCGATTTTCCTGAAGTTAGATTAATTATCAATTCAGAAAATCGCGGCTTTGCAGCGGCAAATAATCAGGGTATTGAAAAGGCACAAGGCGAGTACACACTTTTTTTGAATCCTGATACGATTGTACAGCCGCACTCCATGGACGTTTTAATTAAATTTATGGATGATAATAATGATGTGGGTGCCTGTGGACCAAGGCTATTAAACTGTGATGGTACAATTCAGTCGTCGGTAAAGCGGTTCCCAACATTCAGAGGTGCCCTTTATCGTCATACAGGTTTTCGGTATCTGAATATTTTTAGGGACCAATATGATAAATGGTTAATGAAGGATTTTAAGTATGACAGGCAATTAGACGTTGACCAGCTTATGGGTTCAGCGCTGATGGTAAGACGGTCGGTGGTAGAGCGGCTTGGAGGTATGGATGAGACCTTTTTTATGTATTACGAGGAGGTCGATTTGTGCTATAGAATAAAGCAAGCCGGCTGGCGCATAGTTTATGTCCCTGAAGTGGAGATTACCCACCTCGGCGGCCGTTCAGCAGGACAGATACCTGCGAGTAAACATATAATGGCGATGACGAGCCTGCTGAGGTTTTTCAAAAAATACCGAGGCAAATTTGCTACGGGCACTTTTGCATGTATTTTCAGAACCGCGCTTATCGTTAAGAGCCTGATAGACATAGGCAAAGACATCGCTAAATACATATTAGCAGCTTTGACCTTTAATAGGAAAGGCCGTGAGAAATCAGTGGGTAAGATTAAAAGGTCGATAGAGTTATTGTCAAAGTACTCTCGGCGGAGCCTCCTCCAAATATAGTGTTGTTGGTTTTTGTAGAAGTAAAAAGTTCGGCCTCAGCCTGTCCATGGAGCGTTGTAACTACCTTTCTCTATCAAATCGAGGATGTATCTGGCTATTTTGACGCAGTTGAACTGTTCGTGAACCCAATTCATTCCAGCATCGGCTATCTTCTGTTTTATCTGCTCATGGGCAAGATACCAATCAGCCAATTCGAAAAACTCGTCGATCGTATCGAAATATTTTAGGTGCACGCCATCTTTGAAAAGAAGGTCTGTACCTGGAACCCTTTTAGCCAGCACAAAGGCACCGCCTGCAAGATAATGTGTCAATCTGTCTGAATGATACAGCCTTACTGAATTAACTGCATTTACATTTACTCCTATCCGGGCACCGCTAATAGCATATAAGTAATCAATTCCGCCGATCTTTGGTCTTCCGAAGCAGCCGTAAAGGGTGCAATTATCTCGTTTAGCAAGTTTGGTTACGAGTTTTTCCCTAAACACTTCGCTTGTATCCGCATGATGTTTGGCATTACCAGTCCATAAAATATCTGTTTTCCACTCTTGAGACACTTCGTATCGGCGGTCTGTATCCGGGTCGCAGAGATTTGGCATGAAGACACAATGCGGCACACCTCCATCTCGATAATCCTGCAGAAACTCACCATCATTTGTTGCTGTTACTATATCAACTTCTTTGGCGGTTTCTATCCTGTTTTTCTTTAGTTTAGGCCACGGGTCTCCGTCGTCTCCGATAAAGATGGCTTTTGGTGCTGCTTGCCGCATATATTTAATCGTGTCTGCATTAAGGATTTTGGCGAAATTTACATACACTATATCAGGCTTATAATTTTTGATTTGGTCAGCCAGCAGGTTGTCAACGCGTGATTTGTAAAAAAGTCCCGAAAGGGTTTTGCTTTTCAATGGACTTGCCTCGGCGAGTGCACTGCAATAGCTAAAAATGCGGACATCGTGGCCAAGACGAATGAAGCCCTTCGTCAGTTTGGGTACTTGGTCCACAAACGTCTTTATGGCAGTCTGTTTTAGGTCATAGACAATAAAAATACGTTTTGATTGGTGCATCTTAGACTTCCAAAGCCTTTCTCATTACGGACTGCTATCTTTCATCATGTCGAATTCGTTGAGTCGGTTTATTTGAGTGTGTTTTGATAATATCATCTTTAACATCAAAAATCCAGTTGGGATGAATGGCGCGAACAAAGTGCTCCAACGCTTCCAAAGTGGGATAATCATCCATACCGATAAAAAGACGTGCATCATCTATAAGTACTATATGCTCATCTGCTTTTTTATAGTTTAATATACATTGCAATTCCTGTAATATCGGCGTGTTGGTCTTGCCTTTTGCGGTAGAACCTTCAGACCAATGGGCATCAAGCCAAAAAAGACAAGGCTTATCGATGTTTGCAAGGACTCTTGGAAGCACTTCTTCACTTGGCCCCTGTAAAATGTGAATATTAGGGTAACCGATGAATCTTTTGTGAGCGTTTTCAAAGTGGGTTTGGTCTAACTCAATTGAATAAATTTCTTTTATATGTGGCATAACTGCATAAATCATTTTCCCTTTATAAGTTCCCGTTTCGATAAACACAGCAGGTAAAAATTTTGTAATATAATCAATTACAACCCGCTGTTTGCCCCAATTTGGCATAGGTGGCTGAGCACCTTTTTTTTGCCATTTTCGGAATTTTTTTAAAAGCTGTTTTTGTCTTTGCAACCTTGCCAATGTTCCGAATGGGGTTGTGCGTTCCAGAAAATATTTTAAGGGCTCTTTCATTATAAATCATCAAATTGAACATCTTGATATGAACTTCTAACCGGCGGTAAGAGTTCAGGCATTTGCCAATCAGGTAGATTATTATTTTTCTGACTCAGGGTAAATGCCCTCGCCAGGTCTAAATAAAGCCTAAGGTCAAGAGGATACAAACAAATAGCTTTCATAATCAGCAGCAGTGCGGCTTGTCTATTTCCTGAATTGCAAAATAGTTTTGAAGCTTTGCGGTAGCGATGGCTTATTTTCCGTTTTGCTAATCGCCGAGATACAAATCTATCACCTCCCAAATTAAAATAGAATCTCTCTAGTGAGCGTGCGCCGTTGACGATGCCTACGGTATCTTGTAGTGTGCTTGTTAGATTGTCAGGTTGCCATCGTTTTATTATCGATGCATTTGGGACGAACAAAAATTTTGTCCGCACAGAAATCCTTACGAAAATATCATAGTCTTCTCCTCCAGTTATTTGTTCATCCCAAAAAATATCCTTCCAAACAGATTTGCGAAAACAGATTGCTGATGGAAACAGTCCTGGGCTGGTTTGAAAAAAGTCTTTGACCATCCATCCTGATTTATAGCGTTTGTCTTCGCTCATTTCTTTTTTTGTTCCGTCTTGTTGTATGCAAATCACTCGCGTATATGCAGCACCAAAGTCTTTATTTCCTTCTAATTGTTTTATCATAGTTTTCAAGTATTCTGGAGGCCATAGGTCATCAGAATCCAAAAAAGAAATGTATAGTCCTTTTGATTTAAAAAGACCAAGGTTTCTGGCGCTTGATGGCCCGCCGTTTTCTTTGTAATGGTATTTTACCCTGCTGTCTGAGATTCGCTGAATTATGGCGTGAGTATTGTCTGTTGAGCCGTCGTCAACAACTAATACCTCGAAATCCATATAGCTTTGCTTTAAGACGCTTTCGATTGCTTCTCTGACAAGCTTGCTTCGATTATACGTTGGAATTACAACGCTGACATTCGACATAAGATTTCTTCAGCATAACTTTCGTGTTTAGTCGTTGCTTAGTATTGCTTTGTTTTCCTCAAATTCAGATTCCACTGCTTCTGAAGTTTTTTCCAATTTCTGTCTTACAGTTATATCTGTTGGCAAGGGCCCCGGCATTTTCCACCCGGGATTTGGATCCTTCTTTTGGCTGAGTAGAAAGGATTTGAATAAATCGAAATAGAGTCGGATATCAAGCGGCCAGTAACAGATAGCACGTTTGAATAAGATTGTTGCGGCGGTTCTGTTGTTTGATTTAGCAACAATTTTGCCAGCCCTGCGATATTTGTGGCTAATTGAGCGTCTTGCTAGCGTTTTAGGAACAAACCTGTCGCCGTCTAAGCGGTAATAAAATCTCTCAAATGACAAAATGCCGGTACACTGATTATCCACTGAAACGTTTTTCGATAGACTACCTGGTGTTTCTCTCCAAAAAACATACGCATCTGGGACAAATAAGAAAGGTGTCTTTACAGAAAGTCTAAGGAACAAGTCATTGTCTTCTCCTATCTTTATAGCTTCATCGAAGAAAAATCCTTTTATAAATTCTTTTTTGTATAAGGTGGCTGACGGCATAATACAGGGGCCTCCTTTAAAGAAGGCTCTTGTGATCCATCCTGATATGTAACGGTTTTCTCTGGCGAACGGTTTTGTTTCACCATTTTCATTCACTAAAAGGACCCGCGCATAGGCAACGCCATAATCCTTTTCTGATTGCAGTCGATTTATCATGATTCTTAAATAATCATTTGGCCATAGATCATCATGGTCTAAGAAGGCGATGTATTCACCTTGTGCTTTAATTAGTCCGAAATTACGTGCACTGCAATGTCCGCCATTTTCTTTATAATAATACTTTATTCGTTTGTCTGATATCTGGCCGACTACTGAACGGGTGTTATCAGTGGAACCGTCGTCAACAACCAAAATCTCAAAATCAGTGTATGTTTGCTGCAGAACGCTTTCAATCGCCTGCTTAACGAGCTTGCTTTGGTTATACGTTGGAATTATCACACTTACATTAGGCATGAACCTTATCCGAAAAAACTACGTCACGTTTGAACCGTTTTAACCAGATTGAATTTTTCTATCCCACAATGCGTACTTGTAGGTTTATTTTGAGCAATGGAATCTATATACAGCCTATAGCCGTTTTTGTATTTTTCATTTAGCGCTTCAACCGTATGTTCAGACGAACCTCCAAAAGTCTTACGTTGTGTCACGTTTACCATATTTACCTGTATTGCGGATGCGCAGAGTTTCTGAAAGTAAAGAAAGCCGGGCAACTGGTCGCTGTGGTTCTGGCACCATCGGCAGTTCCACGACTCAAGTGTATTGGGATTGAAAAAATATCCGAAAGATTTAAGAGTTGAGCGAGTCGAGACTGCTTTTTCCATGGCCCGTATCAAAATCGAACTTGGAGCAAAAAGTTTTTTTATCAGCGGATTATTGTTCATCGTGCTGTTGATAATCTTCTTAACCAGTGAAGTGCGATAAACCGTAGCGCAAAGCTCAAATGGATATCGACCGTTAGGAGTACGACCTTTACGCCAGTCAATCCGGTAAACGGTTTGCCCAGCTACGCTCGCCTCCTCGGTTGGATCGCCCCCGGCTTCTATAAAATCTTTGCCGAACCTGAGTGAAAATCCGAAGATATCTTCGGAAAACAGATTGAACGTCTGCTCGATCACTTCAAAACTAACAGAATCAAAATAAACTACGTCATCAATTCCAAACAAAATGAATTTTGTGTCGACTTTGTCTATGATTTTCAGAAAATCGTTGTGGAAATCGTCTTCATCTATCACTATACAATTCGAATACTTAGAAAAGAGCTGCTTATATTCTTCCTTGAAAAGTTCCGGTTTATAAAGCACATACGTCTGGATCAGCTCGGCTGGTGAGTGTTTGTACAGACTTTCGAGATAGCCATCCAACTGCAAAGGACGATTCTTCGTGAACACGATGTTGCTTATCGCTTTTGCCATATATTAACCACTCGAATAATTCATAAGCTCAAGTTCCTTGTACCGTGTTTGACGCCATAGTCGCATCAATGGCCAAATTGTACTTTTTCGTAACTTTACTGCAAGGTGAATTTCTCTCTACTGATGGAGAAACACACAAATGAAAATCAATGCCTATTACTTAGACAAACTCTCAGACCTGCCGAAGTAATCCAGTGCTCCGGAGGCAGCGCATAGCCCACCTCTGGCGGGCTTGCGGGCAGAATTGTAGATTTGTCCGGTGGAGGATGTATTCGACCCGGCTGAAAAAGTGTTACATTTTGTGTCAATGGTGGCACTAAATTATGGTTTTTTTAATGTGTGATGTTTTTACAGCGGCTCCGTATGGATTAGCAATTGTATGGGTTTGTTCTACGCAGTTCATCGTGGTCTTGAGTACGCTATTTCGAATCTTAAAACGACGAGGTTCCTAATTTGTAGTGCAGATGGTAATGTCAGTTCATTCGTTCAAGAATATGCTTAACAAGTACTGGATTAAAAGTAGGCTGAGTGTACCTACAGTCCGGTAGATTACCTTGTGCTATTATGAACAGAGCTAACCTTGGTCAATTACGGAGCGAAAGGTCCGAAAAGCGTGAAGAAAAAATGTTAAAATTAAACCGTAGCAAAGTTCTGAGGTTTATGGGTATATAGCCAAATGCCGTTTCTTAGAGGATAACGGCTAAATGCGTCCGATTTACCTAATCTGATATGATAGAAGTTCTCAGGGCATAATTATATATATACGGTTTTTCTATAAGTCATTGCAAATTAAGGCTGAAAAATTGCGTTTTAATCTGTCAAATTGCTACAATCTCGCAACATCCAGAATTTTCTTGACAGATAATGCACAAAAAAGTATAATTTTGTTGTAAAAAAACCGAAAAATTGGTATATAAATATGATTTGCGGTGCAGCAATTAATTTTGACGCGTAGCACTGTAAACTGATATTGCATCTTGACGCTGCTCTTATTGAGATACAAATAGCAACAGCAACTCAGACAATAATGTGCCACAATCAACGTTGGAGGAGGTGGCCTCGCAAACACTCTATTTTGTATTTACAGAATAGGGAAGCAACGACTTTATTTTTTATTTTTGGACAAACTGCTATTTTTGTAAGGTAGCAGAGGCAATTTATAGTCCATATAATCGCTGACGTGTAAAGCTTGCTAAAGCAGTTTTTTATACCTTGGAAAAGGGGGAGGTAAAAAATGATACCTCAGCAGAAAATTAATACTCGCTCACTATTCTCAGTGTTGTCTAAGTTTGTCGTTTTTTGCTCATTGGTTTTTATCCTTTTACCAATTGACGCTCAGGCACAAACCCGGACAGAAGAACTTTTTTTCCACGCACAAGGTACTCCAAAACCAATTCAAGATAATGGTGGCTACGAGGGCAGAACAATATGGGAAATTAACCTTACGGGAGCGCCCAGTAACGCTGTTATTAAGAGCGTGGATATAGAGTACTGGATAACCCACCCGTGGAGAGGTGACCTGAAGGTCTGGTTGACTACCAAGTACAACGGCGAATGGATAGAGTATGTCCTCTGGGACCGGCAAGGCGTAAGTTTAGATGACATTCATGAGAAGGAAACAGATTTAACAACGTGGACCGGTTTGTCGGTAAACAGGAAGTGGTATTTATGTGCCGCAGATTTTAGAGAGCCTGAGGAAGGAACACTTGATTCATGGAAAATCTGGGTTTATTACGATAGTCCAGATGCGCCACAGATGTTTATTCCTTACTTTTACGATTTTACGGAAGGCAAACCCGGCTTTTCTTCCGGATGGGAATACTATTCTACTAATCATGGTAGGATTGAAGTCGTGGACGGCAAGCTTCGTATGGATGATAGGCAGGAAGGTTCTCCTTCTTCATTAAACGAAGCAATACTGCATGTTGACCTTAGTGGACAAAGTGGAGTAGTACTAACTTTAGATCATGAGTGCAATAATGATGAGGATACAGATACAAGCCTGCCGTCAATGTTCCCAGCCCATCTGAACGGCGATGGCATTGCAATCAGCGCTGATGGTATTAACTGGTACCTAGTGACTAATTTGACTACAAGTTTCCAAAATAAGTCATTTAATTTAGATCGCGTTGTTCGAGAAGCTGGTATCAACTATACATCAGACTTCCAAATCAAATTTCAACAGTATGATAACTACCCATGGCCTACAGACGGACGAACTTTTGATAATATTTTAATAACTGCGACAGGGGCAGATCCACAATCAAGAGAGCCCTTTGGTATATGGAAGGGAACGTTGAACAGTACGAAATATGGCGTTTCCGGAACCATCCGTAACTGGATTCTGCGCGAGGATTTCACTACACAGGGCACATTTGTATTATTCATTGAACAAGAAGACACAAACATAGAAATAAACTTCTCGGGCACATACTCTGTAAATCCTGCGAATGACTGGTTGAGTTTCCTTTATACCGGTACAGCGAGTATCCTTACGGATGGACAGCTTATGGTAGTGCCCTGCACTCTGGATATTCAAGGAACAGTCTTTCGCAGTTTAATAGAAGGTACTTATGCGCTTAAGTTATCTCCACCGGACCTGCCTCCAGTCGTCGATAATGGTACATGGGAGGTGACTCTGGCACCTAACATTATATTGCATATCTTCGGGATTGAAATAGCTACCGGCTGGTACTATAACGATCCTGATGTATGGGGCGATTTGAGTTATGACTTTTCTTTGGGGCTTGAAACTGACAATACTATTAGTTATGTGGAGTTTCGATCACCTACAGGCTATACTTTCCAGATTCCCAGTGACCCTTATACACAAGTTGGCGACATCGAGACCTGGCATTATCCAATTGAAACAGGGTCCTCGGGGACAACAACTACAACTACTACTACTCCCAGCTTAGCTGCTCATTGGACGATGGATGACAATACGGCTAATAAGACCGTTACCGATAGCAGCGGAAATGGCAATCATGGTATTGCCAGGCAAGATACCTCCGTTATGCACGTTGACGGCCAAATTGATGGCGCTTTAGCCTTCAATGGTAGCAGCGATTATATCGACTGTGGAAATGACAGTAGCTTGGATATCACCGGTAGTGTATCAATCTCAGCTTGGGTAAGATTTGACACCTTAGCAGATCGGTACCAAGCCATCGTTGCCAAACGAGGTAGTTTTCCAAATGATAAATCTAATTATCTTTTAAGAACAGGGGAAACGGGAATTGAAGATGAATTAGAGTTCTGTTATCACGATGGAACAGATTGGCAGGTTTATGCCACATCTAATGCTAACCTGATTACAGGAAAATGGCATCATGTCGTTGTGACATATACATTTGGTACAGGTACAAGCATTAAATGTTATCTCAATAACAATTTATTAAGTGGTAGCTGGACGTACGGCAACGGAAATGTACCGGTTTTAACTACCACAAAGCCGGTAACTATTGGCGGCTTAACAAACAGCCAATGGTTAAATGGTGCGATTGATAATCTAATGATATTTAACGGTACGTTGACAGAATCAGAGATTGGTGCATTATATAGTGGACAACAGCCATCGCTCTCGGGATCGCGAGAACGTTGGGACTATATAGGCCAATTCACCAACCTCGATGAGCTGGATAAATATGGTGATGGCAACTATCAAATTACAGTGTATTATAAAGACGGCACCACAGACCAAACAACAGTTCGTTATCGTATTCCAGGAACGAATAATTCTATTCCACAACCAACAGAAATGCCGGTATTGACTTTTCCAAAGAGCAGTAGTGCAGCAACCTCACCATTAACATTTACGTGGGAGCCTTGTCGTGATGCAGGCGCCACTTCAATTGGGCTATGTCTTGAAAAACAGGACTCCTCCTATAGTGAATGGACCGACATTGAACTGCCTACCAGTGCCACAAGCTCAGATCCCATCTTTCTTAGCCGAGGGTCCTGGCAAGCTCAGATTTTCTTCGAACGCAGTTACGGTTTTAATAATCCTGATAACATTGATGTCTCAATAGGCAAGTACAGCGAAAGCGATTATGCGTTTGAGATATCTGAGTCAACCCTCGCTGCTCATTGGACGATGGATGACAATGCGGCTAATAAGACCGTTACCGATAGCAGCGGAAATGGCAATCATGGTACTACCGGGCAAGATACCTCCGTTATGCACGTTGACGGCCAAATTGATGGTGCTTTAGCCTTCAATGGAAGCAGCGATTATATCGACTGTGGAAATGACAGTAGCTTAAATATCGCCAATAATATATCAATCTCAGCTTGGGTAAGGTTTGACAGCTTATCAGATCGGTACCAAACCATCGTTGCCAAACGAGGTAGTTTTCCA
>CAZVWH010000010.1:0-49236 GCA_964631175.1 uncultured Pirellulales bacterium
GCGACCTCCGGGTTATGGGCCCGACGAGCTACCAGACTGCTCTACCCCGCGATCACTAAAATATTTATATCAGATAAGATAAATTATTCAACAACAACAAAAACAATTTATAAATTTTTCCTAATGCCGGCTACAATTGCTTCTGCTCGGCCTTGCTGATATTTGTAAGAAGGCCAACGGTTAAACAAACCATCGCTGGCATTTCGAGGAATTATATGAAAATGCAAATGACCAACAATTTGACCAGCCACTCTGCCGTTATTGCATAAGACATTATAACCCTCAGAATTCATACCTGCTGCTACAGCACCTGCGATCCTGCCGAGCCGTGAGCATACCTGTCCAAGAAGCTCAGAAGGACAAGCGTGCAGTGTTTCAAAGTGCTGCTTGGGAATCACCAAAGTATGGCCGTCACTTATAGGGCCGATGTCCAAAAAGCTTAGAACGACTTCATCTTCGTAAATTTTTATCACCGGAATCTGCCCGGCTACCATCTTACAAAACACACAATCATTCACACTCATTCTAAGGAGTTCCCATATAATTCCAGTCCTAAGGATATTTGCGCTGCTACCGGATAACCCATCAACCTCGCTCCGCCTACCAACTATTGCTTAGATGATTCATCCGCTTGGCTACTGTCTTTTGCTGCATCTTCATCTTCGGCAGCTTCCTCAACATTTATGTCATCTCCGACTTTGGCGGTCTCTCGATGCTTTTTCCGAGCGCTTCTTTTAGTGGTAGTCTTGGGTTTTTTTGAAGGCTTCTCATCCGGTCCTATGAGTTGTAGTAGGACAAGCTGGCCGTTATCGCCTAATCTTCTCAAAGGTAAGCGAATAATCCTTGTATAACCGCCTGACCTATCAAGATATCGGGGTCCAAGCTCACTGAACAGCTTTCCGATTACCGTGCCTTTTTTGACTTCCTTGTTATTTTCGTAATCTATAATGTTACGGTCACCAAGTAATGCGATTGCCCGTCGTCTGGCGGATAATGTGCCTTGCTTAGCTAAGGTGATCAGCTTTTCGGCGAAGGCTTTTACATCCTTGGCTTTTGCAATAGTCGTCGAAATCGTTTCATGCTCAAATAGCTGCGCAACTAAATTCCGACGCATAGCTAACCTGTGCTCGCTTGTACGACTTAAATGACGTCCGGATATTCTATGACGCATCTGATCAGATTCTCCGTTTTTGTCATAAATTATATCTGCATGCCTAATGATAGGCCTATATCGGAAATTTTTCTCTTTACCTCACGAAGTGAAGTTTTGCCAAAACTGCGAATCTTAAGAAGCTCCGCATCTGTCATCTGCACTAACTGGCCGACTGTTTCGACTTTTACAGACTCAAGACAATTGCTTGCTCTGACCGACAGTTCCAACTCTTGAATCGGTATGCTCAGTTTTTTGGCTAATTCCTCATCTATCCTCTCTTCTTCAACTTCTTCAGACACAGGGACAGTGACAATCTGCTCGCCAATCTCGAAATACTGCACGAGAGGATTGATGTGCTTGCGAAGTATCTTGGCAGCTTCAACTAAGGCCATTTCAGGACTGACCGTTCCGTTGGTCCATATCTCCAAAATCAGCCTGTCATAATTTGTTCGCTGACCCACACGAGTGTTTTCCGTTGTATATCGAACTCTTGTAACCGGTGAATATATAGCGTCAATAAGTATCCTTCCAATTTCCTGGTCGAATCTGTCTGAAGCGGCAATTCGCTCAGAAGCCGGCACATAACCTCTGCCTTTCTCGACCATCATTTCCATTTCAAAATTTACGTTTTCTGTCAGAGTGGCCAACACCAAATCCTTGTTTATTATCTCTATCGCCGGATCGGCATTGATGTCGGCTGCCGTTACAACTCCGGCTTTATTTGCGGAGACTTTCATTGTCTTTGGACCTTGTCCCTGTAGCCTAATAACAAGATTTTTGACGTTTAAAACGATATCCGTGGTATCCTCCATCACACCGCTAATGGAAGAGAATTCATGCTCGACTCCATCTATTTTGATGGATGTAACAGCAGCACCCTCTAATGAAGAAAGCAAAACTCTTCTCAGGCTGTTTCCGATAGTAGTGCCGAATCCTCTTTCGAAAGGCTCAATTAGGAACATGCTATACATATCGGTTGATACGTTTTTGTTCTTTTTAACACGAGTGGGCAATTCCAAGCCACGCCATGTAACTCGCATATAGGCCTCCGATCAAAATTCAAATATCAAAATTGCATGTAAAATCCGTATAAAATACAAGGCGGAATAAAGTAATATTTCAAGCCTGCTATCTCGAACAAAATTCCACAACCAACTGCTCCTCAACGGGGATCTGAACGTCGGCTCGGCTGGGCAACGCAACAACAGTAGCCTTGGGCTTTTCACGATCCAACTGCAACCAGCTCTGAGTGGTGAAATTCGGATTACTCTCCAACTGTTGTTTTACTTTTTTGACGCTCTTTTCGGAATCTTTAAGGCTTATCTTGTCGCCAATCTTTACGGTATAATCACTTACATCGGTCTTATGACCATTTACATAGATATAGCCATGAGAAATCAATTGTCTGGCTGCTTTGCGGGATGGTGCAAAATTTAACTTATATACTACGTTATCCAGCCGACTTTCCAATAATTGCAGTAAGTTCTCACCGGTATTGCCTTTTAGCCGCTCGGCTCTGTGGAAATATCTCATAAATTGTCGTTCTAAAAGGCCATAATACCTCTTGACCTTTTGTTTTTCGCGCAGTCGTACGCCGTACTCACTCGCCCTTGTTCTGTGCCAGCGGTGCATACCAGGTGCCAAATTACGCTGTCTTCTTTCGATTTGACATTTAGCCGTCTCGCACTTGACACCTTTGAAGAAGAGTTTCATACCCTCACGACGGCACAATCTACAGGATGGACCAAGATAACGTCCCATTCTTTATGTTTATCTCCCAATAATTTCCAACATATCTCTTTATACTCGTCTTCGCTTCGGAGGCCTACAGCCGTTATGCGGCAAAGGCGTGACATCCTCTATTGATGCGATACGTAATCCGGCCTGTTGTATAGCTGAGATAGCTGCCTCCCGACCTGCGCCGGGCCCTTTGACCCTAATCTCAATTTCACGCACGCCATTACGCATAGCGGCGTTGGCACAGCTTCGCGCAGCCTGCTGAGCGGCAAAAGGTGTACTCTTGCGAGAGCCCTTGAAGCCGACACAACCCGACGAACTCGAGCAGATTGTGTCGCCTTCCAAATCCGTAACTGTTATCAATGTATTATTAAAGGTCGCCTTTATATGTACAGTAGCTCGGACGACGTTTTTTCTAACCTTTCGTTTTGTACTCTTCGCCATTATTTGTCCCCGTATTGTATAGATTGAAACGCTAACGTTTCTCTTTCACACCTCTTTTGCCTGCGACTGTTTTTCTCGGCCCTTTGCGAGTGCGTGCATTACTTTGAGTGTTCTGGCCACGAACCGGCAGACCCCTTTTATGGCGAACGCCTCTATAACAGTTTATATCACGCAACCGAGCAATATTTTGAGCAACCTGTCTGCGAAGCTGACCACCTACAATATAATTGCGGTCGATAATCTGAGTTATCCGGCTGAGCTCGTCTTCGCTGAGTTTACCGGCCTTTGTATTTTTCTCAATCCGGGCCTCTTTTAAGATCTGTTCCGAGGTATATCTACCTATACCAGCGATATATGTCAATGAAATCCATATAGCCTTGTTATTGGGGATGTCAACACCAACTATACGTGGCATATCAGCACCTTCTTATAAGTCCTTAGTTCAGAGTCTGTAGCCTGCAAATCTATACAGCAGATAGCTGAAAATACAACTAACCCTGACGCTGCTTATGTCGCGGGTTTGTACAAATTACGCGCACAATACCCTTGCGACGGACAATCTTGCAATTCTCACATATACGCTTAACTGAACTTCTAACCTTCATCTTACACACCTGCTATGGGTATGAGCCATTAAAAATAAAACTAAACTAATGTCGTAGAACTATTCGGCCTCGGTTTAGGTCATACGGTGACATTTCAACCGTCACGGTATCGCCCGGCAAAATCCGAATAAAATTCATGCGCATTTTGCCCGAGACGTGAGCCAAAACCTTGTGGCCATTTTCTAATTCAACTCTAAACATAGCGTTTGGCAAAGCTTCGGTCACCTTGGCTTGAAGTCTTATTATATCCTTCTTTGCCATAAGTTTTTTAACCAAAGATGGGAAACAAATACTCTTGATTCTTAAATGTCATAACCTTTTTTATTTTACAGTTAGCACCTCACACCCGTTTTTCACTACCGCAATTGTATGTTCAAAGTGAGCTGAGCATTTACCATCTTTTGTTACCACTGTCCATCCATTTCTTAGTGTTCGCACAGCACTTGTGCCGGCATTAATCATCGGCTCAACTGCCAGAACCATTCCTTCGCTCAAGATAATATCGTCAGCTAACAACTCATCGCTGACAAAGTTAGGCACTCTTGGCTCTTCATGCATTTCTTTACCAATTCCATGCCCGACGAAATCCTTTACTACTGAAAAGCCTTCTGATTCGGCGTACCTCTGCATTTCTGCCGCTATTTGGCTCCATTTGACAGCCGGCTTAGCCATCGCTATTGCCATCTCGAGAATCTGCTTAGTTGCGTTCATAAGTCTGCGTCTTTCATCAGAAATCTCACCTATGCCAATTGTAACAGCGGAATCTCCACAATAGCCGTTAAGTCTGACGCCAAAATCAATGCTTAAGATATCACCTTGCTTAAGCTTACTACTATCCAAAGGAATCCCGTGAACGACCTGCTCATTTATAGAGGCACAAATCGCACCGGGAAACGGGATTTGAGCATATGGGCTTTGTACACCCTTAAACAAGGCTTCTGCTCCGGCATCCGTAGCCATTTGCAGAGCTATGCTGTCCAATAGAGCAGTACTGACTCCAGGCTCTGCAACCTCTTGTAGTTTTGAAAGAACATCCGCTACAACAGTGCCTGCTCTGGCCATCAGGTCAATTTCTCTTCGGCTGCGAAGCGTTATAGCCATTTAGTTCCGTCTCGTACTTTTCACTTTACGCTCTAACGAGGCTATCCAGCTTTTCAAAAATCAAAGTACTTACCTCGTCGGCGTTCTTGTTAGCATCAATATCATAAATCATTCGGTTGTCTTTATAGTAATCCACCATCGGTTCTGTCTGTTGGTGGTAGGTCTTAAGTCGGTTTGCTACCACCTCAGGGCTATCATCCGGCCTTTGAATTAGGTTGGTTCCATCATTATCGCATATTTCATCAACCTTGGGTTTCAAGTTTTTAATATGATAAACTGCTCCACATTTTGGACAGCTTCTTCTGCCGGTCATTCGCTCTTGTATTACTTGGTCATCTATCTGCAGATTCAGAATAACGTCTATGTCCTGGTTGCTACTATCTAACGATTTATCAAGCTCAGCGGCCTGATTGACAGTTCTGGGAAAACCATCCAGTATGAAACCGGCCGCGGGGGACTTTTTTGTCGCATCAATCATCATATCAACGATAATTTCGTCCGGCACAAGTGCGCCTGAGTCCATATAGCTTTGTGCCCTTTTTCCCAGCTCGGTACCAGCGGCTCTTTGGTCTCGCAATATATCACCACTGGACAAATGCTGCAGGCCATATCGCTCGGCGATGCGTTTACATTGTGTTCCTTTGCCTGCACCGGGAGCACCCAGTAAAACTATCCTCATGCGTAAGCTCCTTTTATTCTACCGGCCCCACTGAAACCTTCATAGCTGCGCATCAAGAGATTGGCCTCGATTTTCTGCACCAAATCCAGCGAGACACTGACAACTATTAAAAGACCGGTACCGCCCAGGAATGTCGCCACCATAAAAGGGATTCCTAATAACGTTGCAATCAGTGACGGCACAACAGCAATCATGGCTAAAAAAGCGGCTCCAAAATAAGTAATTCTAATCATTACTGTTTCTAAATATTCGGCAGTCCTACGTCCCGGCCGAAGTCCAGGAATAAAGGATCCTGAATCCCGCAAGTTCTTTGCCATCTCTTTGGGCTGAAATTGAACTGTTACCCAAAAGTAAGCAAATAAAAATATCAACAACATATACAAAACATTATAGGTATAAGAACGGGTGCCAAAGGCTCCTTTTAGAGTCTGAAGAAGGTCCGACTCAATAAACCTATTGGCCAATTGATCAATTATTATTGGTGGGAACATCATAAAACTGGATGCGAAGATTATCGGCATCACACCACCATGATTGACACGAAGCGGCAGATAATGTCTTTGTCCGCCATACATTCTCCGGCCCCGCATTTGCTTTGCCTGCTGAATCGGTATTCGGCGCTGGCCCTGAGTTATCAATATCGCACCGGCAACAACGAATACAAATGCCGCTGCCAAAAACACCAACCTTGCAGGGCCTATAGTGCCCGGCTGTGGCACCACCGTTAAGTTCACATTCTGCCAAAGCCACAAGATTGACCAGGGCATCCTGGCAATGATGCCTGCCATAATTATCAAACTAATACCATTGCCTATACCGTATTCATCTATCTGCTCACCAAGCCACATTAAAAAGACAGTACCGGCTGTCATGCTGACCACACCCATTATCATAGCTTGAGTGTACATGCCGGGATAGGTCAAACCCTCTCCTCCAAGCAGCTTCATAAACATAATGGATTGGATGACACATATTAGCACCGTCAAGTAGCGGGTGTACTCCTGTATCTTTTTGTAGCCGGTTTGGCCTTCCTGACGCAGCTTCTTTAAGGCAGGTATAACTTCGCCCAAGAGCATTAGGATAATCGACGCGGTAATGTAGGGCATAATTCCCAGGCTAAACAAGCTGCTGCGGCCCAAGGTTCCACCGGTGAACATCTGCATATACATGGCGGCCCGCTCCAGAGGACTTTCTGTCCCTCCTGATTTGCTAATCAAGTCCTGAAACCGTGAGGGATCGAAACCAGGAACGGGAATGTGAAATCCAACCCTGTATATCGTCAGCAAAGCCAGTGTGAAGAGAACTTTATTGCGTAAGTCTGATATCTTGAATATGTTAAATACAGTTCTAATCATTTTCTGAAACTCAAACTACCTAAAGTGAGCTAAAGTTATAACTTAAAACTTTAGGCACTTTAGCCGCTCCAAATTTTAGTAATTTCACAATTTTTGCCGTTCGCCTATTATTTTTGCTGTGCCGCCACAACCTATAATTTTCTGCTCTGCGGTTCTGCTAAATCTATGAGCTGCGACCTGCACCTTTTTTGTCAGCTCACCATTGCCAAGGATTTTTACTTTATTTTTACAATTGCCAATCAATCCTGCCTTTAATAATTGCTCTATACCAACATCGGCGTCATCGTTAAATCTTTCCAATTGCGATACATTGACAATCTCGTAGCGCGCTGCAAAGTTGAAGTTACTAAAGCCACGTTTGGGTAGTCTTCGAAACAAAGGCATTTGTCCGCCTTCGTAAAGCGACATAGAAGTCGCGCCGGCCCTGCTGGAGCTGCCTTTGTGGCCTCGGCCACAAGTTTTGCCATGTCCTGTGCCGCGTCCTCTGCCGACACGTCTGCGGGCCTTTTTTTTGCCTGCAATATTTGTTATTTCCCAGTCGAACATTTAATCACCTAAACGACGGTTAGACATTGTTGACTGTTATTGCTACGCCGCGAACGGCTTCAACAATCTCTTTGCTACGTAATCTCATTAACCCATCCATAGTAGCTTTAACAACATTCTTGGCAGAGGTGCTTCCAAAAACTTTTGTAAGAACATCCTGTACCCCTGCATATTCGAGCACTGCTCTCGCGCTGGCTCCGGCGATAACTCCCGTACCAGGACTGGCCGGAACCATTACTACCTTAGTAGCTCTGTATTTGCCGACAACCTGATGCGGAATCGTTCGGCCAGACAGCATTATCTTTTGTAGAGATTTTTTGGCGTCTTTCAATCCTTTTTCGACCGCCTTGGGGACTTCATTAGCTTTACCATAACCGATGCCCACCGTGCTGGCTCGATCTCCAACCACAACCAGAGCTGCGAAGCTGAACCTTCGCCCTCCCTTGACAACTTTGGCACAACGGAATATCTTTACAACCGTGTCCTCCAAGAGTTTTTCTTCCTGCTCAATAGCTCTACCTTTTTCTTGCGCCAAACTATTTTCTCCAAACTTTTATTGGTTTTTAAAAAACTAAGCCGGTTTTTCTCGCTGTCTCAGCGAGAGCTTTGACTCTGCCGTGAAACTTATAAGTGTTTCTGTCCATGCAAACGCACTTAATTCCGACACCGATAGCCTGTTTCGCAACTGCTTGACCTACAATCTCAGCAGCTTTCTTGTCGGACGTCTTCGATAACTGGTCCCGCAGTCCTCTTGTCCTCGTGCTCGCGGAAGCAAGGGTTGCTCCTGTCGCGTCATCTATAATCTGGGCGTAAATATGTCTGTTGGAACGAAAGACGGATAACCGTGGTCTTTCTGACGTTCCGAAAACTTTTTTTCGCACATGGTGTTTACGCCTCAGCGCTGCTTTTTTTATTCTATCTTTTTTCACGGAGACTATACCCTAATTATGCAGTTCCCGAAGTAAATGCTTTACCAACCTTTCGTCGTATACGCTCGTCAGCGTAACGGATACCTTTACCCTTGTAGGGTTCCGGCGGCCTGATTTTACGTATATCCGCAGTAAACTGCCCCAGGAGGTGCTTGTCTATCGCCGAGAGCGTTAGCTTTGCAGGAATCTCATCACCTCGGGTTGAAGCAACATCAATGCTCACGTTTACACCCTCAGGAATTGGCCGCTCAATTAAGCGGGAAAAGCCTATATTAAAAATTAGCTTTCCATCCTGCTCTTTCACGCTATAGCCGGTGCCGTAAATCTCCATTTTCTTTTCAAAACCTTTACAGACCCCGACGACCATATTGGCAATCAGGGCCCGCATTGTACCGTGCAGTTGCTTGTTTAGCCTATCTTGCGGCTGGTTGTTTTTAACGAGGATTTGTCGCTCGTCATTATCAATTTCCACCTTGATGCGGGGATGACAGTCCATCTTCAGGCTTCCAAGCGGACCTGATACTTTGATAGATCCGCCTGAAGCGGATAATTCGGCCTTTACCGCCTCAGGGATAGCAATAGGTTTTTTCCCAATACGACTCATCAGCTTACCTTGCAAAGTACCTCGCCGCCAGTATTGGTCTGACGGCAGTCTCTGTCACTCATTACACCTTTACTCGTTGAAACAATAGCGATACCCATACCATCCAAAACACGAGGTAGCTTGTCAACAGAGCAGTAAACTCGACGGCTAAGTTTGCTTGTCCTTGTTATCTCGTTAATAACCGGTTGACTTTGCTGATTATACTTGAGAATTACTCGCAGTATTCCTTGTTTGCCATCGTCAATTCGGTCGAAGTCTTTAATATAGCCTTCCTTCTTCAGCACATTCGCTATGCCTTCACAAATATTTGATGCTTTGACGGTTACCTGTTCTTTATTTATTCGCACAGCATTGCGAATTCTCGTCAGCATATCAGCTATCGGGTCGCCCAAACTCATAATTTTGTGCCTCGTGCCTCATTAAGCTAAAAACTTAAAGCTAAAAATGAAAAACTGTGAAATTCATTAATTTTAAGCTTTAGGTTTTAAGTTTTTAATTTTCTTCTTACCAGCTTGCTTTTTTCACTCCCGGTATCTTTCCCTCATTAGCTAAAGTCCTGAAACAAATCCGGCAGATTTTGAACTTGCGATAAACACCTCTGGCTCTTCCACAAAGCTCACAACGCGTATATTGTCTAACCCGGAATTTTTGTTTCTTTTTCGCCTTGTTTTCCAGCGCTTTAGTTGACATCTATATGTTCCTACACTGGTAACTGGTAATCGAGTTCACTATTTAACCAATAACCAATTCCAGTTACCAATTATTATTTTTTTCTAAATGGCATACCGAACAGCATCAGCAACTGCCTTGCTTCCTCATTGGTTTTTGCCGTCGTTATAAATGTTATATTCATTCCCTGCTGAAACTCGACTTGAGCCGGGTTGATTTCCGGAAAAACGGTCTGCTCGGACAGGCCCATCGAGTAATTACCTTTGCCGTCGAAGCTACTTGGATTGAGCCCCCTAAAGTCTCTCACCCGCGGGATTGAAAGATTAATGAGTCTGTCTATAAATTCATACATTCTTACGCCGCGCAGTGTAACCTTCAGGCCGTTTTCCATACCTTGGCGAAGCTTAAAGTTGGAGACACTTCTTTTAGCTTTGCAAACAAGAGGCATTTGGCCGGTAATCATCGACAGGTCCTTTTTGGCTGCTTCGAGAAACTTTTTGTCCTGCACCGCTTTTCCTACGCCCATTGAGACAACTATCTTTTCCATCCGTGGCACAGCCATAGGACTTTTATAGCCGAATTCCTTATTCAGCTCCGGGACTATCTTGGATTTATATAAATCTTTTAACCGTGCCATAATCCATAACTCGCAGCTTTGTTCGCCATTGAAGACTCATTATTGATTTTTTGCCTTTTTAACCACACCTATTTCAGTATTATCCGCACCCATTCGCTTTTTGGTCCCATCCTTGTCCAGCCGGTAATGAACTCTGCCGCCTCTGGAGGTTTTCGGATTTACAGGCAAAACGTTGCTGATATGGAGGGGCTGCTCAACATTGATCCGACCTCCCTGAGGATTCTTACGTGAAGGCCGAACATGCTTTTTAGCTATATTGTGACCCTGCACCACCACTTTATTCTTCTGGGATATAACACGCAGCACCCTGCCGGTAGCACCTTTATGGTCACCAGCTATAATCTCAACCATATCACCTTTTTTAATGTGAAAAGGCATCTTCAACCTCGTATTAAGTATATCGTATCACGTATTGCATATTTGCCTTCACACAAGGCATATTATGCACAACATACGATACTTAGACTACTTCACTTGCCAGAGATATAATTTTCATATAGTTTTTTTCGCGCAGCTCACGAGCGACAGCTCCGAAAATCCTTGTCCCTATGGGATTTCCTTCATTATCAATCATTACCGCGGCGTTACTGTCAAATCTCACATAGCTGCCATCGGTCCGCTTCACCGGACTTTTGGTACGAATAATAACACATTTATGAACTTTTTTATCGTCCAGTTGGCAGGTTGGTAACACCTTTTTTATGGCGACAGTAACAACATCCCCTACCGAGGCAACCGGCCGGGTAAACTTGCCGCGAGCTCCGACCTTGCCGAGGACTTTAACGCACAGCGCCGACTTGACACCCGAGTTGTCGGCTATGTCCAACATTGTTTCCTGCTGAATCACCTTACTGTTCTCGTATCATCGTCTTTCATTCTTTGTGTTTCACTCGAGTACTCAGGCATCACAACCCAGCTTGAACTGCTTTTTCAACAACTCTGAGAAGACGCCAGCTTTTGGTTTTGCTGTGAGGCCGGCATTGCGCAATTTCAACAAGGTCGCCGAGGTTAGCCTCGTTGCTCTCATCGTGTACGACGAGTTTAGTTCTACGTTTTACATATTTACCATACTTCGGATGTTTGACCTTAAAATCAATAGCAACTTGAATGCTCTTATTGCCGCTGTTGCTTATCATTTTACCGGTTAAAGTTATTGTTTTTTGGTTCTGCATTTTCAATTTCCATCATCTGCCATCTACAGTAAAAATCACGCTCGCTCATGTATTATCGTTTTGATCCTGGCTATATCTCGCTTAACGTTTCTTATGACTTTGGAATTCTCCAGTTTTTCTGTAACCGCCTGCGAGCGCAAATCAAATAGATGTCTGTTGAGCTCTTGTAGTGTGCTCTCCATCTCGTCCTGGCTCATCTCACGATATTGCTGCGCTTTCACTTAAAGCTCCTTTTTATAGAGAATGCCTTCGCTTAACAAATCTGCACTTGATTGGCATCTTATGAGCAACTCTGAGCAATGCCTGCTTTGCAACATCTTCGCTGACTCCTCCAATCTCAAAACAGACCTGCCCCGGCCTGACCCGAGCAACCCAGAATTCAGGTTCACCTTTACCTTTGCCCATACGCGTCTCTAAAGGCTTTGAACTCACCGGCTTATGTGGAAACAACCTCAGATAGACCTTTCCTTCACGGTGCAGAAAATGAGTTGCCGCAACTCGCCCGGCTTCGATGGTCTTAGCACTTATCCAACTTGTTTCCAGCGCCTGCAGTCCGTAATCACCGAATGCGATATAATTACCCCTCGCGGCGTTGCCTTTCATTCTGCCGCGTTGGCTTTTACGATATTTAACTCTTTTTGGCATCATTGCCATTTTTATCGACCCTGTTTTATAATGAATCCTTGTTAGTCAGTGCCACTTCGCTTGCTTTTGCCGTTGTTTGTTGCGGCGGTACTTTCAGATCCGGTAGTTTCATTCTTCGCAGCAGGGTTGCTGCGGAGAGCAGATTTTGCCGGCGCTGTACTAACGCGCCTTTGCGGACGAGACCGACGACGTGGACTTTGCTGCATCTGAATTTCTTCGCCGAATTTACCTTTATATATCCAAACCTTAACGCCGATAGTACCATAGGTTGTTTTAGCTGTTGCCAAGGCGTAATCCACATTAGCATCAAGAGTATGCAGTGGAATACTGCCGAGCTTTTGTGTTTCTCTGCGGGCCATTTCCGAACCGGCCAGCCGGCCAGCGCACATAATCTTAACTCCCCGAGCGCCGGCGTTCAGCGCAGTTTCACAGTATTGCTTCATCATACGCCGAAACGATGCACGTTTGGCTAACTGCTCGGCAATTGCCTCAGCCACCAAAGTAGCATTTAGATCCGGCTCTTTTATCTCAATAACATTGACAGTTACCTTTCTGCCCGTCAGCTCTTCAAGCTCTTCTCGCAGCTTATCTACTTCTCCGCCTCTGGGTCCGATGACCACGCCGGGACGGGCGCTGTGCAGCGTTACATTAACTTCATTACGAGTACGAATTATCTCGACCTTTGCTACAGCACCTTTGGGCATATTACGGTTAAATTTATTATCAACATATTTGCGGATTTTCTGGTCTTCGACGAGAAAATCACCGTAGTTAGCTTTCGAAGCAAACCATGTGCTCTTCCATCCCAGCGTTATACCTGTTCTAAAACCTATCGGCGAAGTTTTTTGACCCATAGTTATATCGCGTTCTTATTCCTAACTTTGTTTTTAAGCCTGTGCTACTGTGACATATATGTGGCAGGCTGATTTACGAATAGGATGCGCTCTGCCTCTGTCTTTCGGAATCCACCTTTTTGTGCCGGCACGCACTCCTGCATCATCGACGCGAGCTTCGCTAACATAGAGATTGTCCACATCAGCTTGCTGAGCATCGGCATCTGCAACGGCGCATTTTAATATCTTGTTAATCATCGTAGCGGCTCGTTTTCTCGTGAACTTCAGGACATCCATCGCGTCCTGAACACGTAAGCCGGCTATTAACTGCGTAACTATCCTGGCTTTACGTGCCGAAATTGGAGCGTACCGATAAGACGATTGCCAATCGGTCAAGTCACTTACGCCCACAGCGAGGGCCCCGGCCAGCCGACGGACGTCCTCAGCACGAGGTTTGGGTTTAAAGAAACCCTTTTGCCAGTTCCGGATGGCCACCGTCGTTTTTTTCCTGTCGAGCTTGCCTCCGGCAAGGTGGCCGGCTAAAGTATCTATGGCCATCTTTCGCTGATCAAGCAACTCTTTCAATTTATTAGCACTTAACATACTTCACATCCCGCGACTTATCTTTTTATTTGACTTCGACGAGCCTGCCTCGATAAGTTCGGAGAGACTCAATCGAATCGCGGTTCACTAGGTTCACTACTTTATTTTCCTGCTTGAATGGCCTTTGAATGTCCTTGTGTGCGAGAATTCGCCGAGCCTGTGTCCCACCATATCTTCGGTAATATAAACTTTATTGAACACTTTGCCATTATGGACCATAAAGGTAAAGCCAACAAACTCCGGGACTATTGTACATCTTCTTGCCCAGGTTTTTATCGGCTCCTTCGAGCCTGAAGCAACCTGCCTGCTTACCTTGACAAGCAATTTCTCATCAACATAAGGTCCTTTTTTAAGAGATCTTCCCATTTCGCATCTCGTTACGCACCTGTCCTTAGGAGGTACGACTTAAATCTTAAACAGCTAATTGTTTTTGCCTTTTGGTTTTGTGTCTTCTGATAATCCTTTTGTTACTTGGATTTCTGGGATTTCTGGTTTTTCCACCTTTTGCCGGCACACCCGTTGGAGAGCAGGGATGTCGTCCACCATTTGATCTGCCTTCACCACCTCCCATCGGATGAGCGATAGGATTCATAGCTTTGCCCCTCACATGGGACCTTCGTCCAATGTGCCGTGTTCGCCCAGCCTTACCCAAGTTTACATTCTGGTAGTCGGAATTGCTCAATCGACCAATCGTTGCTCGGCATTCCTTGCGAAGCATTCGCATTTCGCCGCTCGGCAAAATGATAGTTACCCAGTTCCCTTCTTTGGCTACAATTCTTGCGGCGCCGCCGGCACCTCTGACCAGTTTTCCACCCTGGCCGACAGTCATTTCAATATTGTGAATTTCAATACCGGCGGGTATCGACTCCAAAGCCATCGCATTGCCGACTTTGGGCTCACAAAATTGACCGCTTTCCACCTTCTCTGCGACCTTTATTCCCTGTGGTGCCAGTATATATCTTTTTTCGCCGTCGGCGTAATGAAGTAGAGATATAAAACAGTTTCTGTTAGGGTCGTATTCAATCGTAGCAACTTTTGCTGGGATGCCATCCTTATTTCGCTTGAAATCGATAATTCGATAGATTTTTCTTGCTCCACCGCCCCTAAAACGTGTCGTAGTGACGCCGTATGTGTTTCGTCCGCCATTTTTCTTTATGCGCACACAAAGAGACTTCTCAGGTTTAGTAATAGTGAGCTCGGAATAATCAATAGCCGAGCTGTTCCTACGCCCTGCACTTGTTGGTTTATGAACTCGAATAGCCATAATTTATATCCTTCGACTCTGCTCAGGCCCGCCCCGAACAAGGCCGAGGGGACGGATTTAGAATAAATCTATGTGATAATCCGGTTCCAAAAATACAACAGCCTTTTTCCAATTGGCTGTCCTGCCGATGGCTTTGCCTCTTCGGCGACGTTTACCCCTTTGATTAGCGGTTCTGATTTTTTGAACCTTCACACTATATATTTCCTCAACAGCATTTTTTATTTGAGTTTTGTTTGCTCTTTTGTCTACCTCAAAAGGGTATGCCCCCTTTGTATTGGCAAAGTGCATTCCCTGCTCTGTAATCAAAGGCCGAATTATTATACTAAGTACATCCATACCGAGGTCAGAGGACAGAGGACAGAGTTTCTGACTTCTGTTTTCTGTCTTCTGAATTCTGAATTCTGTCTTTCTTATTCAAAACAGATAAAAACGCCTCATAAGTTATCAGCATTTTACGACGGCTGCATATATCACCCGCATTCAGCTCAGCTACGGGCATAACAGCTACCTTAGGAACATTCCGAGCCGACTTATAAATATTCTCATCGTAGTCACTGACCGCCACTAAACAACTGCGATCAATGTTCAAATTGTTCAGCACTTTTACAAAATCTTTGGTTTTAGGGTTTTCAAAGCTCAGCGTATCGACAACCACGACATCGTTACCCAAAAGCTTTGCCAATATAGCTGAGTCTCTGGCTAATCTTCTCTGCTTTTTAGGCATACTTTTGCTAAAATCTCTTGCAATTTTGGCGAAGGTGACTCCGCCGCCGACGCGTTTGCCGGTTCTACGGGTTCCAGCCCGGGCAAAGCCGGTACCCTTTTGCCTATAGAGCTTTTTTGTAGAGCCGGTCACTAAGCCTCTGCTCTTCGTCGCTGCTGTACCTACACGCTTATTATTGTGATACATAACGACGGCCTGCTTAAGCAACAGGTATCTAACCACACCACCTAAAGCAGACTCATCAACCGTTAAGCTATCAACCTCCTGGCCCTCTGTGTTGTAAACCGTTAACTCAATCATATCCAAACACTGTTCTCCGCACCGGCTTTTGGGGAGCTTCGGACAATACAATAGCTTCCCGCCGATCCGGGCACAGAACCTTTGACCACCAATAAATTATTCCCTTCGTCTATCGCCATCAGGCAATGGTTTTTAGTTGTGACATTGCGGTTGCCCATATGCCCTGCCATTTTTTTGCCTTTTTTGGGGCATCCGCCGTGACCAGCGTCGCTGGCGAAACTTGATATCGAACCGGCTGCTCGGTGCTTTCGTTCTGTACCGTGAGAGGCTGGAAAACCACTGAAGCCGTGCCGTTTCATCACGCCAGCGAAGCCTTTGCCTTTGCTTGTACCAATAACATCAACTAATTCGTTTTCAGAAAAAACAGAGACTGTAACAGAGTCTCCAGCTTTATATTCCAATTCGGACTCATTCGACAGCCGCATCTCTCTGACGAATTTCTTCGGTGTTGTATTCGCTTTTGCGGTATGGCCGATCTGCGGCTTCTTACTTCGCCTAAGCTTAACATCATCATAACCTAATTGAATCGCATTATAACCATCACTCTCAGTAGTCTTAACTTGAACCACAGCGCAAGGGCCAGCTTGTATGACTGTAACGGGCACTAATTTACCCGATTTGTCATAGAGACGCGTCATTCCAACTTTTTTGCCCAATAGCATTGTCATTGTCCTACTGTTTATTTTTGCTCAAACGAGTTACCGATACAAGAGTTACGCTTTTATTTTTACGAAAACTCCGGCTGGTACTACCAGACGGTTTAGCACTTCTGCTGTCCGTGCGTTAGCATCGCAAATATCAATTAAACGTTTGTGGGTCCTTAACTCAAACTGCTCACGTGATTTTTTATCGATATGAGGACTTCGCAAAACGGTATATCTTTCAATCCTCGTAGGTAAAGGCACCGGACCACTTACCCGGGCGTTGGTTCTCCGAGCGTGCTCCACTATCTCCTTAGCGGATGCATCAAGTGTCCTTTGGTCGTATGCCTCCATTCTAATTCTTATTCTTTCACTTTCAGCAGCCATTATGTTCCTCTAACACTCTGCGAAGACCGCTGTATAGCCCGAGAGCGTGCTTTCAGCCGGTTGCTTTCGCAGGTATTTATTATGTATTAACTTATAAAACAAGATAAAAAACGATCTACCACAGTATAGTTTTCCTGCTCTCTGCAGGACGCATAACGTGTGATTTGGCAGGTAAGGCCTTTGGATTAATCATTGATCGCCGATTAATCGTAGCTTTATTTCAATCTTCAGCAATCAATAATCTTTGCCTTCCTTCAGAATTTTAGCTGGGGTTACACTACCACCCCACCAGGCATATTCACCGGCTATGGTGTACACCTATGTTTATTATAGAGCACTTTTATAAGCCATCCTTGATAGCAAAATATGGATATGCTACAGTTTAACTAATTCACGCAAAAGCCTCATTGGCAATGCTTGCTAAAACCAGAAACTCAAAAAAGTATCACATATTTTGAATCTTGTCAATAAAATCGGCAAAAAACTTTATTTATATGTAAAAAAAATAGAATTATTTCTTAAAGAACAATTTGTTCTGCGATCTGCTCTGGGATTTTTTCATAGGTCAACGGCTCCATAGTAAAGGTTCCCCGGCCCGCTGTGAGGCTTCTAATCTCGCTGGAATACCCAAACATTTCCGCCAAGGGCACCTTAGAATCAATGATGCGCATATTTCCGTGGACTCGACAATCCGTTATCAATCCCCTTTTACCCAGTAGATTGCCCTGAACCATCCCAAAAGCAGTCTCTGGAACTACAACTTGAACTTTCATAACTGGCTCAAGTAGTACGGATACAGCTATTCTGAGGGCTTTTCCTACCGCTATCGCCGCTGCTTGTTCGAACGCTAAGCCTGATGAATCAACCGAGTGAAACGAGCCGCCAACTAACGTAACTCTAACTCCTACAACAGGATAGCCTGCCAATACACCACTGGCTAAGGCTTGTTTAGCTCCCCGTTGGACAGCAGGAATATACTCTTTCGGCACTATATCGAAAGCCACCTCGCTGCCAAACTCTATATCACGCTGCCAATGCCCATTCTCTGTTAAAATTGGCTCAATCTTTAAAATTACATGGCCATATTGACCATGACCACCAGTCTGGTGTATAAATTTTCCCTCCGCCTGTGTTGATTCTGTGATAGCTTCTTTATACGCTACCCGTGGTTTACCAACTCTGACATCTACCTTTTTTTCTTTAACCAGTTTGTGCTCAAGTATTTCCAAATGCAGCTCTCCCATTCCGCTGATAATCATCTGGCCTGTCTCAGGGTCTATTTTGCACTCGAAAGTTGGGTCTTCACGCCGCAACGCAGTCAACGCATCTGCTAATTTGGCTTTGTCGGCTGCCGTTCTTGGTTCGATAGACATATTTATAACTGTTTGAGGGAATGAAATGCTGGCAAGACACACAGGTTTTTTCGGGTCACAAATCGTATCGCCCGTGAGAGTGTGCTTTAGGCCCACGACCGCAACAATATCGCCAGCTCTGCTTATATCCAGAATTCTTCGAGCATTAGCGTGCATCTCAAATATTCTGGTAATATTTTCGCGTTTGTTGCGATTTGTATTTAATACTCTGGTGCCGGACTTTAATGTGCCCTGATAAATCCTTAGAAAGCTCAAATCGCCGTGTATATCGCTGGTAATCTTAAATGCCAGAGCAACCAAGCTTCCGTTGGGATCGCATTTAATCGATACTTTTTGTGGTTCTCGCGGAGTAGCTGTCCTGCTTTTATCAGTGGACTTATAACCAATTAGATCAGGTTTTTCCAAAGGAGAAGGCAAATAAGCCGCGATGCCGTCAAGCAGCCTTTGCACTCCAATATATTTCAAAGCTGAGCCGACAAATACCGGATGAAGCCCGCCTTGGCAGGTCGCCTCTCGGATTGCTCTGCGAATCATCTCAACACTAATCGGCTTGTCGTGAACGTAGCAGTCCAACAATTCTTCGTCATACTCGGCGGTAAGCTCTATCATCTTATGTCTTTGCTGCTCTGCAATGGGAACTAACCAGTCAGGGATTTCAGCCTCTCGAAAAGTTGCCCCAAGTTTTGCAGTCTCGTAGTAAACCGCCTGCATTCTGATCAGGTCTATTATCCCGGCAAACGAATCCTCGGCACCGATAGGTATCTGTAAGCATAGAGGATTGGCAAGAAGCTTGTCACGAATGCTTTCAACGCTCATCTGGAAATCTGCGCCGGTTTTATCCATCTTGTTTATAAAACAAAGACAGGGCAAGTCATATTTTTGTCCCTGTCTCCATACGGTCTCGCTCTGGGCTTGCACTCCTTCACTGCCGTCGAATACAGCTATAGCACCATCGAGAACACGCAGAGACCGTTCAACCTCAGCGGTAAAATCAATATGTCCCGGCGTGTCGATAAGGTTGATTTCAAAATCCTTCCAGAAACATTTGGTCGCCGCCGAAGTGATCGTGATACCTCTTCTTTGCTCCTCTTCCATAAAGTCCATGACAGCAGTACCCTCATGGACTTCACCCATCTTGTAGGTCTTGCCTGAATAATACAGTATGCGCTCGGTTATAGTCGTCTTGCCGGCGTCTATATGAGCCATAATCCCGATATTACGCAATTTCTTCAAAGTGCTCATTTTTCTTTGAGCTCTGAAAGTGGTTAAAGTAAGAAGTGACTAAAGTGCGAAGCGCCTAAAGTTTGGAGTGCCTAAAATGCCTAAAATTATCCGGCAGCAGTGACGGATAACTTTAGCTTACTTTAGCTTACTTTAGTCACTTTAGCTCACTTTAGGCACTTTACATTTTTACCATGCAAAATGGGCAAAGGCCTTATTGGCCTCAGCCATTCTATGGATGTTCTCTCTTGTGGTCATTGCACCGCCGTGTTTGTTATAGGCATCTATCAGCTCAGATGCCAGACGTTCGGCCATCGGTTTTCCTTTTTTTGTCCTGGCTGACTTTATTATCCACCTAAAGGCAAGTGATTGCTGGCGTTTGGGCTTGACCTGCATAGGCACCTGATAACTGGCTCCGCCAATACGTTTGCTGCGAACTTCGAGCAACGGCTTTACATTGTTTACTGCTGTCTCGAACACCTCAAGAGAGTCCACAGTTTTGAGTTTTGGGTTTTGAGGTTTGAATTGCTTGGATATAATATCTAAGCAATCGTAAAAAATCCGCTGTGCAATGCTTTTCTTGCCTTTGATCATCATAGAGTTAACGAACTTCGAAACCAGCTTGCTTTTGTTCTTAGGATCAGGCTTTAACTGTTTTTTTGAAAAGGTCCACTTTTTCATAGTTAATTGGCTTACCTGTAATATCTAATTCACTTTCCTCTCTTCGCACCGTATTTGCTTCTACCTTGCTTGCGTCCAGCCACGCCGGCACAATCGAGAACCCCACGGATTATATGATACCGAACGCCCGGCAAATCTCTCACCCGACCACCACGAATCAGAACCGTGCTGTGCTCCTGGAGGTTATGATCAATGCCTGGTATATAAGCGGTAACTTCCTTGCCGTTAGTCAACCTTACCCTGGCAACTTTTCGTAAAGCTGAGTTTGGTTTCTTGGGCGTCTGCGTCCTTACGATCAGACACACGCCTCTTTTTTGCGGCGAACCACTGATATCAGATACGCGTTTTCGACCTTTGGACTTCGGCGAGCTTAACCGAGTTGCTCTCGGCCTTCGAACTAATTGGTTTATTGTAGGCATAATATTGCTTCTTATATTGTCTTTTGTTTATTAATAACTCAATATACATCAGGTAGATTAATCTAATCCTAAAGCTTCTTTAACAGCGTCGTCAGTTTTTTCTTGTGCTTGTTTAAGGCCTTCTTGCAAAGGTGCACCGATGAAACCAGCTTCTGTTTGCTCGTCCTTCGGACGGAATTCCTTAGGCAGCGGAGCTTTTGCCAGGCGCTTGACCTTCATTTCGAGGTGCGGCTTGAAAGCGGTACCTGCCGGTATCAAGTGCCCGAGTATCACATTTTCTTTTAAGCCGTGAAGCTCATCCACCTTACCGGCTAAGGATGCTTCTGTCAAGACCTTAGTTGTTTCCTGAAAAGATGCTGCTGCGATGAAGCTGTCCGACCACAGTGAGGCCTTGGTTATACCTAAGAGCAGCGTCATGGCGGTTGCAGGTCTACACCTTTTAGTCTTCGGCGGTGTAGGCCTTAAATCTGTGAGTTTTTCCTCTTTTTGTGACAGCTGTTTTTTATCGATAATCTGTCCTTCCTTCAGATCAGGAAAATCACAGGGATTTACAATTTTCAAGCTGCCGGATAGTACCGCGTTTTCTTTCCGGAATACGAATTTATCAACGACCTCACCCGGCAAAAATGAGCTATCGCCGACAGATTCAATTTCAACCTTTCGCATCATTTGAGAAATGGTGATCTCGATATGCTTATCGTTGATAGTTACATTTTGGCTGCGATAGACGTTCTGTACCTCCGAAATCAAATATCTCTGCAGTGCTTCCTCACCTTTAATTCGCAGAATATCGTGTGGAACCAGTGGTCCGTCCGTTAAGGCGTCACCAGCTTCGACCAAATCACCTGCATGAACATTCAGATGACGGTCGCGTGGGACGTGGTGTTCTTTTTCCATGCCGGACTCAGAGCGGATTATGATTGTCATTTTGCCTTTGCGTTTATCAGTTCGCAATTCGACACGTCCCGAGATTTCAGCCATGGCAGCGGGATCCTTCGGTTTGCGTGCTTCAAATACTTCGGTAACTCTGGGCAAGCCCCCCGTAATATCCTGTGTTCCACCGGTTGCTCTGGGTTGATGAGCGAGCAATTGTCCAGCCTGAACACTTTGTCCCTCAGTAACCTCAACTCTGGCTCCTGCGGGCAGATAGTGAACATCGAGTATTTTGCCCTTTGAATCTTCAATGATGATCTGTGGATGTTTGTCGCCTTTATGTTCGATAACTACCAGACGATAGATGCTGCTGGGCGGAACATCGCTTCCATCGACCGCGGCGCTGCTGCGAGACGGGTGACTTACATTTTCTGGTTTCTGTCCTTTGATTTTTAACTCTTCCAGTTGAACAGTCTCGCCCTCCACAATATCCGTGAATTTTATAATGCCGGGCACTTCCGCCAAGATCGGCGTACGATGTGGGTCCCACATAAACAGTATCACTCCAGCCTTAACTTTCTGGCTATCCTTAACCAAGATAGTGGCTCCGTATGGCACTTTAAACTTGTCAAGCTCTCGATCCTTTGCATCAAGAAGGCCCATTTCGCCATTGCGTTTGAGTGCAATCCGCCGAGGCGGACTACCATCGCTTTGCTCTAACATAACAGCATTTATATCGCGATATTGGACTTTGCCTGAATAGGTGGCCTTCTGCTGACGTTCAAGGATAGCTCTGGAAGCAACACCACCTGTATGGAACGTACGCAGAGTAAGCTGGGTACCTGGTTCACCGATTGACTGAGCAGCAACGATACCAACAGCAGAGCCCTCTTCAATTAAACGACTTGTACTCATATCCCAACCATAACACTTTGCACAAACACCAAATGGACTGTCACAAGTAAGGGGACTTCTGACTCTGATGGCATCAAGACCCAAAGCTTCAATCTTTGCTGCTATCTCCGGTGTTATAACTTCATTCTCGCGCACAATCATTTCGTCAGTGATCGGATTACGGACATTATCTCTGGCAGTCCTTCCGATGATAAGTTGTGAAAGGGGTACACTGCGACTATCATCGGATTCGCCTCTGCTGACAGTGCTTTTGGTGATTCCCTGTAATGTTTGGCAGTCGCGTTCAATAATAATCACATTTTGTGCTACATCGATAAGCTTGCGAGTCAAATATCCCGAATTAGCTGTCTTTAAAGCGGTATCAGCCAAGCCTTTCCGCGCTCCATGAGTAGAACTGAAGTACTCAAGAATGGTCAATCCCTCACGAAAGTTTGACTTAATAGGCGTTTCAATAATCTCACCACTGGGCTTGGCCATCAATGCTCGCATTCCGGCGAGCTGCTGAATTTGGTCGATGCTTCCTCTGGCTCCGGAGTCGCTCATTAGATAAATGGGATTTAGATATGGAGAGCCGTCTTCGTTAGTATCTGCTTTTAAGCCGCGTATCATTTCGTTGGTAACAGCTACGCGGGCATTCGTCCAAGCATCGATAATCTGATTATATCTCTCGCGATCGGTCAGAACACCTTCAATATAATTCTTTTGGATTCGACCTACCTTCTTTTCCGTCTCACTGATAATATCAGCTTTCTTCGCCGGTATTTTCAAATCGGTAATACCAAAGCTCAAGCCTGCGAGCGTGGCATATTTAAAGCCCAAATCTTTTATTCTATCAAGCAGATCTACGGTTTCGGCACTACCGGCGAACTCAAAGCAGTCGCTGATTACCTTGCTCAGCTTCTTTTGGGTCATTGTTTGATTGTAAAACGGCATACTGGCCGGCAGTATGTCATTAAATATGCATCTGCCCACCGTTGTTTCAATCACTTGGGCTGGCAAACGCTCTTTACTGTATTTGGAGTCCTCTTTATATTTCGTAGTTGGCTTATCTTGCTTTGATTCGCTTGAGCTCGACGAGTCCAATCGAGTCGGAGTGGAACGGGGAATACGCACTTTAATTCTCTCGTGCAGACCGATTTTACCTATTTCGTAAGCCATTATAGCTTCGAAAGCGTTTCGAAATATCGGCACTCGCTGGGATGTCGCTGGGATGGCTGGCGCCAGCTGGTGCCGTTTTTTATCCGTAATGCCTGGTTGTCCGCCTCGGTGGATCGGAACTTGATATTCGTCAATCAAAATCGTCAAGTAGTAATTGCCCATCACCATATCCTGTGATGGTCCGACCATTGGAGAGCCATTGGCGGGCGAGAAAATATTTGAAGTGGTCATCATTAAAATATGAGTCTCAGCCTGGGCCTCAATACTTAACGGAAGATGAACCGCCATCTGGTCGCCATCAAAGTCCGCGTTGAAGCCCTTGCAAGCTAAAGGATGAAGCATAATCGCGTTGCCTTCTACAAGCATCGGCTCAAAAGCCTGGATGCCCATCCGATGAAGCGTCGGTGCACGGTTTAGAAGAACTGGATGCTGATGAATCACTTCTTCCAAGATATCCCATATAACTTCATCAAGACGTTCTATCATTCTCTTGGCACTCTTAATTGTATCGGCAAGACCGTGTTGTTTGAGTTTACGAATAATGAAAGGCTGATATAGTTCCAGAGCTATTTTCTTTGGCAGTCCGCATTGATAAAGTTTTAGATCAGGACCCACTACAATTACGGACCGAGCTGAGTAATCAACTCGTTTTCCCAGCAAGTTTTCTCTGAATCGTCCTTGCTTTCCTTTAATCATATCGGTCAGGGATTTGAGTGGCCGATTATTACTTCCCAAAACAGGCCTACGACACCTCGAGTTGTCCAGCAGAGAATCAACAGCTTGCTGCAGCATTCTTTTCTCATTTCTGATGATGACCTCCGGAGCGTTTAGGTCCATTAGTTTTTTTAATCTGTTGTTTCGATTGATGATTCTTCTATAAAGGTCATTTAGGTCGCTGGTTGCGAAATTGTCTCTTTCCAGTAGGACTAAAGGCCTCAAATCCGGTGGTATAACGGGAACAGCCTCAAGCGCCATCCACTCGGGCTTATTTCCGCTGTTTTTAATTTCGTTGATTGTCTTAAGACGTTTCGTGAGGTCCTTTATTTTCTGCTTACTGTTTGTTTTGACTATGGCCTGGCGAAGCTGAGCGCTAATAGTCTCCAGCTCTAAGTTTCCCAATAATGCCCTGATGGCCTCGGCTCCCATTAAAGCCTTAAATCCTCCGATAGGCGGACCGTATTTATTCGTTGCTTCACGGAATTCTTCTTCGCTGAGTAGTTGGCCCACCTTCAGTGGGCTTTGTCCGGGATTAGTAACAACATAGTCCTGGAAGTAGATGATCTTCTCTAAGTCCGACGTTTTCATGCCCAGAACAGAACCGAGACGATTGGGAATAGATTTAAAAAACCAAATATGTATAACCGGCGCGGCAAGATTGATATGTCCCATACGCTTGCGACGAACACGACTATGTGTGACCTTCACGCCACAGCGGTCACAAATTATCCCCTTAAACTTAGTGCCCTTGTATTTGCCGCACGCGCATTCCCAATCTCGTTCCGGCCCAAAGATTCGCTCACAAAATAAGCCGTCCTTCTCCGGCCGATACGTACGGTAGTTGATAGTCTCAGGCTTGCGCACCTCGCCAAAAGACCAACTACGGATATCATTAGGGCTAGCCAGAGAAATTTTGACCGAACCGTAATCGTTAATGCGATCGTAAATATTTCCTAACATTTATGGCCCCTTATAATTGACAATAATCAAATTATAGAGTGGGTAGTTCCAAGCCGTTTCTTTTCAAGCTGTATATTCAAGCCCAGACCTCTTATTTCATTGCACAACACGTCAAACGACAGTGGCGTACCCGCTTCAAGGCTGTTTTGTCCTTTGACCATGGATTCATATATTTTTGTTCTGCCCTCCACATCATCGCTTTTGACGGTCAGCATTTCTTGCAGGGTATAAGCGGCCCCGTATCCTTCCAAAGCCCAGACTTCCATTTCGCCGAATCTTTGTCCGCCGGTTCTGGCCTTGCCGCCTAACGGCTGTTGTGTAATCAAACTGTACGGTCCGGTTGCACGGGCATGAATCTTATCATCAACAAGATGATGCAGCTTCATCATGTAGATGTAGCCAATAGTTGCTTGTTGATCAAAAGCCTGGCCTGTTCTGCCGTCATACAATTGTGCCTTGAGCGTCTTGGGGATATTTATGAAAAACTCATCATGGGGCGGGGCTTGGCCCTGTTCTTCAAGTTTGACATATCGGCCCTTCATAAGTTCATTTGCTTCCTCGGTGAGTTTTTGGATATCATCTTCCGTAGCACCATTAAAGACCGGTGTAATTGCATTGAAGCCCAACACCTTTGCCACCCAGCCAAGATGCGTTTCGAGTATCTGACCCACATTCATTCGGCTCGGCACGCCGAGCGGATTTAGCAGAATTTGAAGTGGCGTGCCGTCTTCAAGGAACGGCATATCCTCTTCAGGCATAATTTTTGCTATAACACCTTTGTTACCGTGGCGTCCTGCTACTTTATCGCCGATCGATAATGTCCTTTTAATTGCAACATAAATTTTTGCCATCTGTAGCACACCGCTCGGCAGCTCGTCACCGTGTTTAAATCTTTCTGTCTTACGACTCTTTTCTTCCTGAAGCTCAACAATCTTAGTCCAGAATTTGTCGACGATTTTCTGTACGTCATTCCGAGCGGAAGCAGGTTTGACCCACTTTAAACGGAAGTTTTCTATCTGTTCGTAAATAACATCGTCGTCGGTGCTAACGCCGACTTTCTGACGCGTGGATGAATCGACGATGTTGACATTGAATCTGCTATGGATGGCTTCGATCATCTGCCTAAATATGGCACATTCCTTGGCCTGTATCTCTTTTTCATATTGTTTTATCTGGGCCTCGAGTTCCTTTTTTTGTTCTTCGGTACCGGCCCCACGTCTGGTGAATAGCTCTGTTTTTATTACCACTCCCTCATATCCACTGGGCAGTTCAAGGGAGTCATTTTTGACGTCTTCACCAGCTCTGCCAAATATGGCATGCAGCAGCTTCTCCTCCGGCGTTAGCTCGGTCTTACTCTTCGGCACTACCTTGCCTACTAGGATATCACCGGGACAAACCCTGGTTCCTTCGCGGACTATTCCCCGTTCGTCGAGGTTTCGTAGTGCTTTTTCACCAACGTTGGGAATATCCCGAGTGAATTCTTCTTTGCCGAGGCGTGTCTCTCGTACTTCGGCTGTAAATTCGTCGATGTGAATGCTGGTAAAACTATCGTCCTTGCATAATTTTTCGCTTACGATTATGGCATCTTCAAAATTGAAACCATCAAAAGAGACAAATCCCACCAAAACATTTTTGCCGAGTGACAGCACACCTTGCGATGTACCTCCGCCGTCTGCGATGATTTGGCCCGCTTTGACCTTGTCACCTAACGCTACGATTGGCTTTTGAGTAAGGCACGTTCTTTCGTTCAAACCAACAAATTTGGACAGTTTATATTCGTCGGTGTGATCAATGACTATCAGGGTACTGTCAACTGCGGTTACAACTCCACCATTTATTGCACGAACGAGCATACTTGAGTTTTGGCCCACAACTTCCTCCATACCGGTACCGACCAGAGACGGTTCCGTCTTCAAAAGCGGAACTGCCTGTCGCTGCATATTCGAGCCCATCAAGGCTCGATTGGCGTCATCGTGCTCCAGAAAGGGAATAAGTGAAGCTGAAACGCCGACAATCTGCTTAGCTGATACATCAACATAGTTGACAGAATCGCTGTCAACCTGAGCCAGTTCTCCACCCTTCATCGCCAGCACCAATCCCTTCTGAATTTTATTTGTCTCAGGATCAAATGTGTTTGGTGCGGCAATTATTTGCTTGCTATCCTCATCGGCACGTAAATAGTCAACCTTATCCGTTGCCTTTCCCTTTTCAACTCTTCGATATGGTGTCAGTAGAAAGCCGTATTCGTCAATGTTTGCGAAAATTGCCAAGGAAGAAATCAGTCCAATATTTGTTCCCTCAGGCGTTTCGATAGGACAGATTCTACCGTAGTGGCTGATATGTACATCTCTGACTTCAAATCCCGCTCTTCTTCTGTTTAGTCCTCCAGGCCCAAGCGCCGACAGTCTTCTTTCGTGAGTCAATTGACTTAGGGCGTTTGTCTGGTCCACAACCTGGCTAAGCTCACCACGTCCAAAGAAATAATTGATACTGCTGGCTACGCTCTTTGAGTTGACCAAATCAGCAATTCGTATTTGATCCTCCACGTCCCTTTTGATACTCATTCGTTCCTGAATGGTTTTTCGCAGCTTTAATAGGCCTTTTCTGATTTCATCAGCAGCAAGCTCCTCGATGGTCCGCAGCCTTCTATTTCCGAGATGGTCAATGTCATCAACCTCGCCTTGGTTGTTTCGCAAAGCGATTATGTATTTCATAGTATTAAGAAAATCTTCGCGACGAAGAGTCATCTCATTTTCATCTATGGACTGACCAAACTTTCGGTTCAATCTGAATCTGCCGACTTTACCCAGGCGGTAGCGATTCGGGTCAAAAAATTTCTCTGCAAAAAAGGTTTTTGCTTTTTCCTGGTTGGGTGGATTGCCGGGCCTTAATCTCATATAGAACTTTAACGACGCCTGTCCATGGCTCTGACAATCATCTTCAGCGAGCGTATTTAAAATAAGTGAATCTCGGACCTCATCAATAACTTCGATACGCTTTTTAATTCCGTTTTTTTGTTTTATAACTGTCGCTTTATCACTTATTTGTGTTCCGGCTTTTACAATGATTTCACCAGTATCAGGCTCTACGATTGACTCTACAGCCCACATAGAAGGCGTGAGTTTTTCGACGGCAACAGTAACGGTTTTATAAAACAAACGCAGTATTTGCTCGGTAGTTCCACATTCAGAATCTATTGCTCGAAGAAAAATCGTTGCCGGAATCTTGCTGGACTGATCGATCTTCACTACTAAGATATCTTTCTGTGTAACACCTATTTCTATCCAGCTACCCCTTTCCGGAATGATTCTACCGCCGTGAAGAACCCTATCTCCTTCTTTGCTCTCGATAAGAAAATCAACACCTGGACTTCTGTGAAGCTGACTTACGATGACTCTGATCGCACCATTGATGATAAACTCTCCGCCGCCGATCATCACAGGTATTTCACCAAGGTATATTGACTGCTCAGCTAAATCCTGCCTTTTCTCGCTGTGCAATCTGCAGTGGATTTTTAATGGATATGCATATATCAGCCTTAACTGTACGCACTCGGTCGGCGTATAGTGCGGCTGTTCCAACTCGTAGTGAAGGTATTCCAGAGTAGTTTTCTTATCATAGCTCTCCACGGGAAATATCTCTCTGAAAAGCGCTTCGAGTCCAATGTTACTTCTTTTGGTTGGCGGTTTATCTCTTTGTAAAAATCGTTCGTAACTTTTCCTTTGTATCGCTACGAGGTCTGGTATAGCCACAGTGTCACTTACTCTTCCGAAATTCCGAACGGGTTTTGTAAGCATTTTTACTCTCCGGGCTTAAATAAACAAGGCGCTATGTGTGATTTATGTTAATTCAACAACAGCACCTACGTTTTCCAGTTGGTTTTTAGCAGCTTCAGCATCTTGCTTACTCAATTCTTGCTTAACCGGCTTTGGAGCGCCGTCGACGAGCTCCTTCGCTTCCTTCAATCCCAATCCAGTCAAAGCTCTTACTTCTTTTATAACCTGGATTTTTTTATCTCCAAAACTTTTAAGTACTACATCAAAGCTTGTTTTCTCCTTAGCTTCTTCAGCTTCGGCGCCTGCTTGCGATACTGGACCTGCCATCATTACGGCACCACTCGCAGCCGGTTTTATGCCATACTCTTGCTCAAGGTAATCACCGAGATCTTTAGCTTTCATCAACGTCAGGTTGACTATTTCGTCGCCAAGTTTCTTAATCTCGCTGCTCCATTTCTTTGTGTCCTTCGCTTGCGGTTTTTCTCCTTTTTGGGGTTTTTTTACCTCTTTTGCTTCCACTTTAGCTTGCTCTTTTGCCTCTGTTTTAACTTGCTCTTGTACCTCTGCTTTAGTTTGCTCTTTTGTCTCTGCTTTAGCTTGTTCTTTTGCCATTTTCGACCAGCTCCTATTATTTATTCTGCGCCTGGTGGTAGCCGAAACTCCGTCGTTTCGTTTAACCCGATAGGGGCAGCCACACAAGCAACCACAATCCTGGTTAATTCGTTAAATGGTTATTGGTTAAATGGTTACTGGTTAAACGGCATCGACTAAATTGCCAATTACCAGTTACCAATCACCAATTACCAACTTATGCCGCCTGCTTTTCAGTCCTTTCGACAAGGGTTCTAATACAACCTGCTATAATGGTCGCTGGTGTGTTACAATATCGTACTAATCTTGCTGCAGGTGACTGCGCTTGAGAGATTATTTTGCTCTGCAGCTCTGCTCGTGTGGACATCTTCGAAAGCTGCTCTGCTGCTGTGGCATCCAAAGATGAGCCTTCCAGAAAAGCTCCTTTGATTTCTATAACCGGTACCTTCTTGCGCCACCCAGTTAGCTCCTTGGCTACATCAACGATACTATCACCACCATACACAATAGCGCAGGGACCTTTGAACAGAGGCGTTGCCTGATCCATTCGGACATTGCACACAGCCTTTCTGAACAGGGAGTTCTTCACCACCAATAACTTGATGCCTTTCTGTTTAAGCTCACCTCTCATCAGGTTATTGTCAACTCCGCCGACTCCCTTTGTGCTGACAACCATAAAATCGTTAATACCCTCGTCAACAACTTTCTTTTCCAATTCTGCCTGGAGCAGCTCTTTTACATACTTACTCATCTTTCACCTATTTTTTTGTCCAGAGCTTTGCTATGCGTTGCAAAACCAGCTTTTTTAAACAATGACATCTACAGCAGGGCTCATTGTCGCGGATATGCACAATTTTTTGATGTATGTGCCTTTTGCTGCTGCTGGTTTAATCTTTTTTATATGTGTGATGAATGCCTCTACATTACCTATTAGCTTTCCTGCCTCAAAGCTTTGCTTACCAACAGCTATTTGGACATTTCCGCCGGCGTCATTTTTGAACTCGACTTTGCCTGCGGTGAATTCAGCTACCGTGGTAGCCAAATCGTCAGTTACCGTTCCCTTTTTGGGCGAAGGCATTTTTCCCTGCGGTCCAAGCATTTTACCGAGCTTGCTTACTTTGCCCATAACCTTCGGCGAAGCAACCGCCACATCAAAATCCATCCATCCACCCGATATTTTTTTTATTAGTTCGTCACAGCCGGCTTCAATGGCACCAGCCTGTTTAGCTGTTTCGATGTTGGGGTCTTCGCAGAAAGCGACTACTTTTTTCTGCTTACCTATACCATAAGGTAAAGATATTGCGCCGCGAACTATTTGATCGGCCTGCTTCGGGTCTATTCCGAGGTGCAGCACACACTCTACACTCTGGTCAAACTTCGCTGTGTTAAAGGATTTGACTTTTTCGACTGCCTCCGCCAGGCTTATCGGCTCTTTACCCACCTGTTTTGATTCTTTTTTGTATCTTTTGCTTCTATACCTCATATATCCTCTATTATTTCTATACCCATACTTCGGGCAGTACCTCTGATGATTTTCTCGGCACCGGTCATATCATACGCGTTCAAATCTTTAAATTTGGTCTCAGCAATCCTCCGGATTTGTTCGGAAGTCACTTTTCCTACTTTCTCTTTATTTGGAACGGCGCTTGCCTTTGCGATTTCAGCCGCTTGTTTCAGCAAGACTGCTGCTGGAGGACTTTTGACCTCGAAGGTGAAACTTTTATCCTTATAGACACTTATTACCACCGGCACAATTGTACCATTAAGGTCCTTTGTTCGCTCATTAAACTGCGAAACGAATTGACCGATATTTACACCGTGTTGACCCAAAGCAGGTCCTACTGGCGGGGCCGGCGTCGCCTGCCCACCCTGCGCCTGCAATTTAATCTTCACTGCAACTTCTTTAGCCATTCTTTACCTAAAACTCTTGACTATTAAAATATAAACAAAACTCCAAACAATAATCAGATTGTGCTCTCATAAAACTGCACTATATCTCTAGCGCGTATTATTTTTCTAATGCTCAAACCTTCTGTCTTTTTTAACCAACTCGTATTATCCAACAGCGATCTTCTTTCAGGTTCCCCAAAATATATTATCTTAATACAATGTGGATTCTTCGACAAAGTCGAATGGATTCACTCTAAAACATTCTGTATCGTTTGATCTCCAAATGGATCATAAAAGAAAAAAATCGTTACATCTTGACAATTAAAGTCCAAAACGTCACCCTCGATGATTTCAACAATTGCTTGACGATTCCTGACTTTTTGAGCATTTCTTCGTGCAACTAATGCTATATCCGGATATAGTTCAACGCCATAAACCTTCGCGAACGGCAAACGCGCAGCAACGCACACAGTCCTACCTAACCCGCATCCATAATCAGCAAATACATCCGTTTCATTAATCGAAAATCTTCTAAATATTTGATGTAACCGAAAATAAGGACAGGGGGTACAAAAACGAGCATCTTTATTTTGGGAAACCCAATCTTTCCTTTTGAGTATCTCGCGGGTATTAATATTTAATCTTACTTCCCAGAGAAAATCGTGAATAAGTCTTACCCTTTCCAACATATTCTCTATAAATTGTATTATTTTCTTCTTCAATTTTCTGCTATCAGAGTGTCGCTTTTTACATTTTGTCGGTTTCGGTTTTAACCTTGTTTGCAATCCATAGTTACAATTTCTCGATCTGCCAATACTCTATATCCAGAGGCGTGCTTCGGCCGAATATAGTAACTATTACCTTTACTATGCCACGCTCGGCATCGATCGAATCGACGACACCTTCAAAATTCTCAAAAGCACCTTCACGAATTTTAATCTGATCGCCTTTCTGAAACTCGACTTTGATGCTTGGAGCCTCCTCAGGCTTTTCGGCTTCCAACAGCATCTTTGCCACATCCGTATCCCGCATTGGAGTAGGAATTCCCTCTGTACCTATAAAATCGCCGACTCCAGGTGTTGCTTTGATCATAAACCAGGCCTTTTCCGGAACTCGGCCGTCCTTGGTCGGCTCCATCTCCATAAAGACGTAGCCCGGATACAACTTCCGCTTCAGAATTGTTTGTTTACCGCCACGGATGCGCTTCATTTGCTCTACAGGCACCTCTATTCTGCCAATAGTATCCGTCAAGTCCTCATTTTCCACTTTCTGCACAAGAGCTTGTTGTACCTGCAATTCTTTATTTGCCGCAACTCGTAAAACGTACCACTGCATGAAAACGCCTTATGTCAAGAGCCAGTCAAATAAGATTCTAAAACCGGTATCAGAAAATCCCAGGAGCATAGCCATAAAGACCACAACGACAATAACGATGAATGTCGAAACGGCTATTTCTTTCTTGCTGGACCAGCTAACCTTTTTCATCTCGCCTTCACCTGCTATCAGAAAATCTGCAACTGTAGATTTATTAACAAGGTAAAAAATCAAAATTGCAAAAGCGACAAATACGCCAGCGGGTACCATACTTTCAACCCACTGTCCTAAATCAGCCGCCTCTAATTGCTGGTAAAGCCGCAAACATCCCAATCCAGCGATTATTGCCGCACTCAAAGCGGTGCATAATCTTGTGTATTTTCCCTGGCCACGTTTGTAAATACTAAAAAACACTTTAATTGTTCCTCATTGACTCTGTTTTTATCTCATTATCAACAACAGATGACATCCACATCAGGCCAGAAGGGAATCGAACCCCCAACCTTCGGTTTTGGAGACCGATGCTCTGCCAATTGAGCTACTGGCCTATCTTTATTGATATTGTCATCACGAGGCAAATTTGTACTATTATTTCCGCCGAATCTTGTGGACGGTGTGTTTACGTTCATTTCTGCAGAATTTCTTAAGCTCTAATTTCGGAACACCTTCAGCTACACTGATACTGGTGCGATAATTTCTACTTTTACATTCTGAGCACTCAAGCCAAACATACTCCCTTTTGCTTTTTTTCTTCGCCATAGAAATCTGGTCCTACCAAGCGTGCCTTATATTTAAGAATCATTTGCTTAGCCTGCGAACCTGCGAATGTCCACTAACAATATTTCATTGGTGTCAGCAGCAATGCTATTGATACTCGTGGAGCTCACTGGTTATTTCAGAGGTGCTATGCAAGGATTTTCGTTACTACGCCGGCTCCGACCGTCCGACCACCTTCGCGAATAGCAAAGCGAAGGCCTTCCTCCATAGCAATGGGGGAAATAATTTCCACCTCCATGGTTATATTATCGCCTGGCATACACATCTCAGCAGTCTTTCCTTCCTCACTTAATAGCGCAATAATCGAACCGGTTACATCGGTTGTTCTAAAATAAAATTGTGGCTTGTAACCGGGGAAAAACGGTGTATGACGCCCGCCTTCTTCTTTTGTCAGTACATAAACCTCAGCGTGGAACTTTGTATGTGGCGTAATGCTTGCTGGAATTGCAATTACATGTCCTCTCTCAAGCTCCCTTTTCTCTACTCCACGTAAAAGCACACCGATGTTGTCCCCTGCTTGGCCCTCATCAAGGGTTTTGTTGAACATCTCCACACCGGTGACAACGGTTTTACGTGTTTCTTTTGACAGTCCGACAATTTCTACCTCGTCGCCGACTCGAATCCGGCCACGGTCGACTCGTCCGGTGCCGACTGTGCCACGGCCCTTAATGCTGAAAACGTCCTCGACCGGCATAAGAAACGGCTTATCAACGTCGCGTACCGGAATTGGGATATACTCGTCCATCACTTTCAGCAACTCGACTATTGGCTCGCAGGCGGGATCATCCAGACTCTCAGCCCTCATCGCTTTAAATGCGGAACCACGAATGATAGGTGTATCGTCCCCGGGGAAATCATATTTATTCAACAGCTCTCTTATCTCCAGATCGACGAGTTCCAGTAATTCTGGGTCGTCAACCAAATCTACCTTGTTAAGGAAGACCAGTATGGTGGGTACATTTACCTGGCGGGCCAAAAGAATGTGCTCACGGGTCTGCGGCATTGGACCATCAGCCGCACTAACGACAAGGATGGCACCATCCATCTGTGCTGCCCCGGTAATCATGTTCTTAACATAGTCAGCGTGACCCGGACAATCAACGTGCGCATAGTGCCGATTATCCGTCACGTATTCAACATGTGCCGTGGCAATGGTCAGAATTTTCGTTTCGTCACGCCGGCCGTGAGCTTCTGATGCCTTCGCGATTTCATCATAAGACTTGAAACTCGACAGCCCTTTAAACTCCATCACTCTTGTCATCGCAGACGTCAAAGTTGTCTTGCCGTGATCTACGTGACCAATGGTTCCAACATTTACATGTGGTTTTGTCCGTTCGAATACCGCCTTAGCCATCTTAATATAGACCTCCAATATGCCAGGTTAATATTTTTGACTTGCTCGTTTTTTTTAACTGGTTTAGCTACAACTTGCTAAAAAAACTTACCGTCAAGATTACTATATAGTTTGCAAGCAACCTTAGCTCGACCTGCTTACATTTAGCTGCTGATGGGACTCGAACCCATGACCTCGTCCTTACCAAGGACGTGCTCTACCAACTGAGCTACAGCAGCAAGATCCAACAATATCCAATTCGCTTATTAAACGCTGCGATACTGAGTCCAATAATCGCAAACGTCTTTGCTGCTCTTGCAGACAACAAATAGTATGCCTTGCTTTTCCCTCTCAACAAACCCAAGTTAAGAAGTAAAAAACCATACTAATTGACTAACCTTAGTATAAACACATTATAATACAAGACATATCATAAAAGTTGCAAACATAAAAATAAAAAAAAAAAAGGCTAAAAATTTCAATTCTTGTTTTTCCCTGCAAAAAACAATCCAAATCGGTCTTTTACAGACTAATATTAAGCGAATCTGTTGTTATGCGAGAAAATTATGGTTAATCACCGCTGCTATCTCTCATTTTTTCATCGTCGGCATTATAGCTAAGGCGGTCGTCCCATCGTTTCATCTGCTCACGCCAGTTAGGTCTGGCACGAATGTCTTCTATTTTAATTGCACTTAGTGCTTCCAGCACTGTGTTGGGATCAACTCCACCCTCCGGATTGCTCAAATATTCGTCAATCGAGCGTGTCACTTTATTGTCGATATCTAAGTCCTTTTGCAGCAAGCAGTTCTCTACCAGATTAACTGCAAGCTCCACCTTTGACCACCTTAGATATACATTCACTAATTTGGATAAAACTACCTCTTTTTCCTCTTCTGTCTGTGCAGCTTCATGCAGTGTTCCCAGATAGTCTGCTGCCCGTTCAAACTGACTCATCTCAATATAAAGATCAGCTAATTGCTCTCTGATACTCTTGAGTACTTGTGGCTTACTTTCGCCGATTTTACGGTCTGCCATCTCAAGAAAAGCGATTTTCTGATCGTCAGACAACTTAATTTGACTATTCTTCGAGAAGAATCTGTCTATCCACTCGTTTAGAACGCTGGTGTCGGAGGTATTAAATATTTTAATCATTGCCTGCCAAGCTGCCTTACCTTCTGGATTTGGACCTATTTTTTCTACCAGCCAAACAAGGTCTTCTTTGGCGCCGACTTCGCCGGCGAGGTCGATCATCTTTGCCCTCACAATCGCACTGACATCATTGACAAAATCTTTTCTCAATATTTTAAGAGTACCTGCTTTGTCAATATAGATAAGCCCATCTACTGCTGCTTCACGGACTAAATCTGTTTTGTCACCTAAGGCTTCTTCAAACAAAGGCTTAAAACGCTTTTTTGCTTGAGCATTACAAGCACTCTGAGGGGCACACAGGCCTGCCATTGTATTAAGTAACTCTCCGCGCAGAGTCCCGTTGCTTTTTTTGTTTTGCTGGTTAAACTTTTCTGCTAACAAACCAAGATATTTTTCGACCTCAGCGGACGCTAATCCTTCCTGCTCAAGCAGCTTTTTCATAACTTCCGCACCTTTTTGCGCCTTTCTTGGATATTGCTCGCTCAGATATTTGACCGCCCATTCCAAGGCCTTCTTTCTCGTTTCATCAAGAATCTTTGTCTTTGGATTAGGCGCAAAGGCATATCCGAGCGCAACAAACAATTCCATTTTGACTTCATCATCCTGTTCGATTTCAAGCCGAGATAGCAGATTTTGAGCTGAATTAACCCCTCCCATTAGCGAAAAAGAGAGCAATTGAGCGGTTTTCAGCCGAACGTCTCTGTCCTGGTCCGATATCAGATTGGCCAGAATGGGTCCGATTGCATCCGGCAGCTTAGGATTCGGCCTGGTTCCCACCCTATCTTGGCGCACCTTTTCTAAAGCCCACAATCTAATTATTTTTTCCGAGCCACGTAAATGCTCAGTTAAAAATTGACTCTTGGCTGCATCATCGCTAAGAGTTAAGTATATCTTATCTAATGCCGCTCGGTATCGCTCTCGCCACGAGCTCAATTCGGTCTCCAGCTTCCGTATTTCTGTTTCCCGGCGAATCAGCCGAGCCCGTAAAAACGCTTCTGGCCCCTGGTGTTTAAGCTCATTTATGATTTCTCTACGAGCTTCGGCACTGTCTCCTTTAAGTATGCCCAGAGAATACAAGGCATCGCCCGCCGCGGCAGCCACCTGGCCCTGCGAATCTTCAAGTAGTTCCATAAGCTTTAATGCCGCTGCCATATCGGGATGAAGCTTCAACGCGTATATTGCATTCAGCCTTGCTCTGGCCGGCAATGAAGCCTCTGTTGCAATCTTTTCAAGTGGCTCTTTTATTTGCTCATACTTGAAAATCAAGGTCGCTTCGGCAGCCAACCTGGGCCCAGCAGTATCATCGGTGGTTAATATTTCGAGCAAGGGTTGGATAAACTCCTCTTTATTCTCAACTGTTTTTTGAGTTGCTCGTGTCTGAATTAGTGCTTTGCATACAGCCGCTCGTGCACTGTTACTTTCAGCTTGCAGTGCCTCAAGTAGAGATTTTCTGGCTTGGGGGTCTCTATTAAATAACAATACGATTGCCGCCTCTGTCGAACCCTTTAATAAAGCATCTCTGATGATTTTCAATTGTGGGTCAAGCTCGGCTTTTGTGGATGCCTCAGCGACTGGCAAAGCTGTTTCACTCTGACCAACGCCAGCCTGTTGGCATCCTATCACCAGGAGGAACATTATCAGACACAATCTTCTTACGCTCATTTGGATAACCTTAAGGAAACTGTCTCCTACCCATTTGGATATCATAATAACCGTCAAATCCATCCTGGTCAATTAACTATCAGCTTTTTTCTACATATACGGGCTTTTACGTATAACCACGCTCTGTTGAAAAGCCTCACCGTCGTTTCGACCCAAGCGTCCATTTCTGCTTTCGCAGAAAGCACGGGGGCGAAGTGGAGAAATCTGCTCAAAAACAGATTTCTCGACTCGCCTTCGGCTCGCTCGAAATGACATTCTGAACTCTTTTCAACAGAGCAATATAACCACTAAATATAGTGGATAACAAACTCTCAATCATATTTACTTGTCTTTTACATATGCACTTTCCATTACGGCCTTGGATGGAATTTCTTATGGATACTTCGCAGTCTATCCTGGTCAACGTGGGTATAAACCTGCGTGGTAGTGATATCTACATGACCGAGCATTTCTTGGACGCTTCGAAGGTCTGCTCCACCAGACAATAGATGCGTTGCGAAGCAATGTCTCAGTGTGTGTACAGTTAGATTTCGGGGCATACCTGAACGGATTGCGTATTTTTTAACTAATCTCCAGATTTCAATACGACTCATAGGCCGGCCTGTTCGCGACAGCAATAAAAAATCTGCACTCTCAGAGCCTACCAATTTTGCTCGACCATCGGGCTTCGTCAGATACTCAACTGTCGCTGCGATAGCAGCCTTGCCGATCGGTATCACTCGCTCTCTGTTGCCTTTGCCCACACAGCGTAGGTAGCCGATGTCGAGGTTTAAATCCGATGTTTTTAGACCCGCTAACTCACTGGCACGGACTCCGGTAGCATAAAGCAATTCAAGCATCGCTTTATCACGCAGATAAAAGGGTTCGCAAGGCTCCGGAGCTTTCAGAAGATCGATAACCTGTTGTTTGCTGCAAATAACAGGCAGCCTTTGCCATAGCTTCGGGCTTTCAATAGTACAAGCCATGTCGTCGTCGATAAGGCCGGTAAGCTTTGCAAATCGCAGCAGCATCTTTATCGCGACAAGGCAGCGCTTAACTGAGCTTTCTGCTTTCGCAGAGACAAGCCTGCTGCCGGTCGAAGGCCGGCTAATCCGGTCTTGAGCGAGAATTTGTAAGTAATTTCGTATAAGAGTCGGGTTTATCTGCTGCAATCCGTGAATTTTACACGATTTACAATATTCGAGAAATTCCTTTAGGTCGCGTCCGTACGCTAAAACCGTATTATTAGAAAAGCCACCCTCAACGACTAAGTAATCGAGAAAGTCTTTGGCGGTCCGGCCAAGAGGCAGGGCCAATATTTTGTCACCGATAGACTGGACTTGCGTAGAGTACATATATGTTGCTCACAATCCAAAAGAGCGCACATCTCACACGGACTCTCCAAACGCGATATAGTACGTTGTGAGACCCCACAAATAATGACTCATTCATGTTGTAGCATAGGTTCCTACAATATTAATATCGGCGTTAAGACGATTTAACCTTTACCCCGTTAGAAATTTACCCCTTTTGTCCCGTATTATTCAATACGGCCACAAGAATCTCGGCTATAATTGACATCAGTATAGAGTTTCTAACTGGATTTAGCTGGCGGCCTTGAACTCAGGAAAAACCTAGAGCAGTAAAATGGCTGGCTACTTGCCAATATAGTGCTGCCGCAATCTTCGGTTCAGCTTTCAAAACGAGTAAAACTTGCATTATCAAGACACATCTGATAGGATACAGAAAGTCGAATGCTCAGTGGTGGTATCAGGTTGCAATTCAGACTGCTTAAGACATCTCACAAAGGAGTCGAAAATGAGCGGTATATTTGGAGTCGTCTCAAAAGGAGATTGTGCAGAACCTCTTTTCTATGGCACGGATTATCATTCGCACCTGGGAACAGAATACGGCGGCATGGCAGTGCTTGGTGAAGACTTTGCCCGTCAGATACGGGATGTAAGTCAGAGTCAGTTTAAGTCGAAGTTCTACGACGATTATAAAGCTATGAAAGGTAACAAAGGCATCGGTGTCATCAGCGCCTCTGATGAACAGCCTATTTATCTATGCTCGAAATTTGGACCATTCTGTATAGCTACCAACGGAATTATAGAAAACGCAAAAGAGCTTGCAGAGGACCTGTTAGAGAAAGGAGTATCTTTTAGCGAAGTCAGCAGGAAAACCGCTAATACCACGGAGTTGATAGCAAAGTTAATCAATCAGGGAAGCGACCTAATAAACGGCATAGAGAAAGTGTTTGATACCATAGATGGCTCTTGCTCACTCCTATTGCTCAATCGAGACGGAATATATGCGGCAAGAGACAGGTTCGGGTACACACCGCTTGTTATCGGCAAACGTGAAGATGCATGGGCGGTCACGAGTGAGACAAACGCCTTTCCAAACAACGATTTCGAGGTAGTAAAATACATTGAGCCGGGAGAAATTATCCTGATAAACGAGCAGGGCATAGTGCGAAAAAGAAGGCCGACGGAAGAAAATATCAGTCAAATCTGTGCATTTCTCTGGATTTATACGGGATTTCCCGCATCAAGTTATGATGGAATAAATGTGGAAATTGTAAGGGAAAGATGCGGCCGTTACCTTGCGAAACACGATAAAGATATCGATGTTGACTTGGTATCCGGAGTCCCTGATTCCGGAGTTGCCCATGGGTTAGGATATGCGATGGAGTCCGGCAAGCCATACAGACGTCCTCTTGTTAAATACACGCCGGGATACGGCAGAAGTTATACACCGCCTTCCCAGCAGAGACGCGACCTCATCGCTAAGATGAAACTCATTCCAATTAAAGAAGTAATTAAAGGTAACAGCATTGTTATATGTGAAGATTCTATTGTACGGGGGACTCAGCTTAAAAACTTCACTATAAAGAAACTCTGGGATTGCGGAGCTAAAGAGATACACATAAGGACGGCCTGTCCACCGTTGATGTTTCCATGCAGATTCAATTTCTCCACGCGCTCAAGGCATGAGCTTGTTGCCCGTAAGGCCATTCAAGACCTGGAAGGTGGTGACGTCGAGGATGTGTCGGAATACATAGACCATAATTCCGAAAAATACCGGCGAATGGTGGACTGGATTGCCAAGGATTTAGGTGTCACGACGCTTAGATATCAGACGGTGGATGATATGATTAAGGCCATCGGACTGCCCAAAGAAAAGCTTTGCCTTTATTGCTGGACCGGCAAGTGTCCGGAATCAACACGCCGACGACCGGCAATAGATATAGTGGGAATAAAAAAGCCTTTTGTGAAGAAGGTAATAGAAAGCAAAGCCGCACGCTAACACAGATTTGAGTGCGCCCTCACCAAGTAGCCGGTTCGGTTCCGCTTGGGATCACAGTTGTTCTTGTAGCTCAAGGCAAGGCTGGCAGCTCAGACGACCAGCCGGTCTCATTGCCGAACAAATCACGGGCCTTGACCCGGAAACGATTGCGTTGGTTGGCTCTTCCTACCCGAACGGTGTAAGTCCTGTCTTGTTGCCAACCACTGCTGAGGGCGGGCTCGGTAGTACATTGGAAGAAATACTCTACTACGCCACTTTCATCAGTGGCTTCTGACGCGGTCATAGTAGCATAAAAATCGAAGGAGCCAGAGCCAATCTTGATTTCCTTAGGTTCACCATCCGCCGCCCATTGCATTGGATCAGGCATTGGTGGTGTATTATCATCAGTAGGAGTAGTAGCTGAAACAATCTCTGACCAGTCGGTTTCCAGTTGATTGGTTTTATTTCGAGCTTTGACCTTATATGAGTATGTAGTGTTAGGATTCAGGCCGGTGTCCGTATAATTTGGCTCGTCCTGCCAGCCGCTATCGTGCCCGGCAATAGAGCTGTTCTCGAAGAAATATTCCACACCGCTCGAGTCGGTCGATGTGGCCGTCGTGGCTATCATAGCAATTGAGTATGGTGAGGTTGCGTGAGGCAATGTTGCCCAGATCATAGGATTCGGTATCGGGGGCGCAGCCGGTATCGGCGGTTGCCAATTTTCGGTAAGAACGGCAAAATCAGCGAAATCTACTACTGCATCTCTGTTGAAGTCTTCCGCCAGTAAGACCTCATTGCTAAGCCATTTGCCCGCCAGCAGCATCATATCTCTGTGATCTATCCAGCCGTCATTATTTAAGTCGGCAATGTTGCCCAAATCTGATAGTGACATACTTGCCTGCGGCGTTCCACCATAGGCGCCCAAATTTGTTCGTTTGCCATGCGGCCATAATTCGCCAGTCCAATCTGAATTAGGGTCGCCTGCATCTACACAGGGACTCGTTGTATCATCTATGACCCAAAGCTGGTTATTAGAGTCCCATCTGCCTGCTTCGGATTTAACATGATAATCGCCATCGACCCAGAAGTCATCGCTCTCATCGGTTGTGCCGTTAGGGTCCCAGAAGCCTTCAGCAGCGAAAAGCGGATTGGCAAGAAAGTCACCGGTGCCCGAAACTGCGCCACTTCCAAAATTGCCAGCAGTATTTAACCAGAAGGCGTTATAAGAATTGTCACAGAGACCCAAGATACCTCCGACGAAGTTAGATTTATTGAATGCTATTGTATTGTTATAGACAGAACCTTTGCAATTACTCAAGCCACCGCCTCTTTGATCAGCTATATTGCCTACAATGGTATTGTTATATATGGGGCCACCACAGCCATATAAACCGCCACCGTTTTGGCACTTATTTCCAGCGATAATATTATAGCTGACGTCCCCGTGGCAATTACTAAATCCTCCACCTTCAGAATCCGCCTTGTTTCTGACAATAATGTTGTTATTGATATTGCCGTAGCATCCGTAAAATGCACCGCCACTAAAGGCTGCATAATTGTTTTCAATCACGTTGCTTCTAATTTCACCGTAGCAATACTGCAGAGCGCCACCCAAGCTATTAGAGTTTCCTGAGATAACGTTGTTAATTATTGGTCCACTACAATCAGCTATACCACTACCATTATTCTGTGATATAACGTTATTAGTGATTCGCCCATCACAGCGGTATATTCCTGCCCGACTATTGGAGGTTATTGTATTGTTTGAAATAGCAGGTGCGGCACCATTGTCTCCGTAGATACCCATACTATCACAATCTCTTATAATATTTTTTAATATGCTTGGTGACGTGGCGTAACAGAAAATACCTCGTCCGGTGATAGTAAAGCCGGTAAGCACAGAATCGCTGCCCTCGGCAAAGTCAAAAGTCACGCTGTAATCGAAATTAGAGTCAATCACGGTTGATTGAACAACACTTAAGTCATCTGGATTTTCACTGGTAATAACAATAGACCTGCCGTTGAAAAAGATGCTCTCATTATACGTGCCGGCTCTAACAACAATAGTATCGCCGTCCCGGGAGGCATTTATCGCATCCTGTATGCTGCTAAAGTCCGCAGGTCCATCATTATCGACTATGATTCTTTCCCCCTGGCATGTAAAAACCGGCAGAAGGCATATAAGGGCAAAAACAAGCTTTTTCATCAGAAAACCATCCTCTTGAAAAGTTTTTCTTTTTAAATATTCTACTATAAAAAGAGCGTTAATTCAACTAAAAAGGCAGAGACGTTCTTAACGTAATACATCCGGTCTTACGTTATTTATTGTTTGGTTGACCGCTTTAGTGATTCCGTAAATGGGCAAGATGACAGTGAAAGGGAAAAATTTTAGCAGGGTCTAAGACAGAGCACTAATCATTCCGTCCGTAGAGCCAGCTTGCATCGGCTAATTCATAATCAATGATTTCATCGGGGCGGAAAAATATCTCGATTTCTCGCTCAGCCGATTCCCGACTGTCGGAGCCGTGAATAAGATTGTATCCCCTGGAACAGCTAAAATCGCCCCGAATGGTACCGGGCTGAGCGTCGTAGCCAAAAGTCGCCCCCATCATCTTGCGTACAATCTCTATAATACCCTCTGCCTCCCAGATCATGACAAGTGAAGGCGCCGAACATATATATCTTACTAAGCCTTCATAAAAAGGCTTTTCCTTATGGACGGCATAAAGTTGACGGGCTAACTGCTCAGATATCTGCATAAACTTTGCGGCGGCGAGCTTTAAACCCTTCCGTTCGAATCGCGATATTATCTCGCCAGCCAAATGACGCTGGATGCCATCCGGCTTGACGATTACCAAAGTTCGTTCTACCATGTTTGTACTTTTTGATTCGTTGCTCGTTACTATTTACTGTTTGCGAAATGCTAAATTCCTTCAGGGACGATGTAAATCTCAACTCGTCTGTTGAGCGGATTGCCTTTTTTGCCGGGCTTATTTTCCGCGACCGGTCGATATTCACCGAAGCCACGAGCGCTCATTCGCTTCGGGTCAATTTTGCTTTCAGCCATCACGTTCAGCACCGATATAGCTCTGTGGGCGGACAGGTACCAATTGTTTGGATGTTTAGCAAGTGTCGCAGGTTTCTTAATAGGAATGTCATCGGTGTGGCCTGCGATTATTATATCGAATTTTTTCGCCTCTTCGGAATTCAAAATTTCACAAAGCGATTTAACAGCTTTAACAGCCTCGGATGCGACCTTATCACTGCCCACTTCAAAAAGCAAATCGCTCTTGAACTTTACTATTCCTCGATCGGCATCGTAGGTAACCAAATCGTACTGTTTGGCAAAATCTTCCAGTTTTGTGCTAAGTTCCACCGGTAGCTGCGCACCGCCGTATAGCAGCTTCTTCTGCATCGAATCAATCAGGTCTTGTTTTTTAGCCATGTCTTCCTTAAGCGCGGCAATTTTTTGCTCCAGTGTTTCTATATCGATATTACCTTTTTCCTTGGCGTCGGCAAGCTGCCTGTTCAACCTATCAAGCTCAAGATTTTTAGTATCCAGCTCGGCCCGCAGCGTATCTATTTGCTTTTGTTGTGTTTCGTTTCGAATTCGTAAGTCCTCTAACTCCGAGTTACAGCCGCCGACCAGCGCGATACAGACACATACAAGAAAAACCTTCGACAGTTTCATAGTCAGCATTGTCCAATCCTTTCCAAAATTAAGATACCATCATATAAAATATACATGAATTTTATTTATAAGCTATTACAGCCTGTTAGCTATCGAGACGGCGCCGCTCACCACACAACGTAATTTCTCTTCTCTCCGATTGTACATAAGTAAAGTCTATTCATATTGAACCGTCAAGAATAAATACCAAAATATAAAATGCTCAGGCAAAAATAGATAGGAATTCTTTATCGCTTAACTGATAATTAAATCGGGCATCTTTCAAGCGGCTGCCGTTAATAGGATTTTATCGTAAAAAGCTAATATTCCGATAAATATTGAAAAAGATAATCTGGTAAACAATACTATCCCTTAACCGAACGTGAAGCTCCACGGCTTTACGGCCGTGGCATCCTCACATACCTCGGCGAAACCCGCCGAAGCATACCCTACTTCGCCAAAGCTACGGAGGGTTACCCTTTTCGCACTTCCATCCTCCGTCTCTTAGGGACTGCGGAGGACAGGCATCCACTCCCGCTCTTGCTTCGCCTGCCCCCGCGTCTGCCGACGCGAGTCGGGGCGGCGGGCAAGAAGCTGCAGGAGTGGCTTTCTGCAAAGGCGGGTAAACTTAAAGCCAAAAATTTATATTGATGTGAATTTCACTTTTGGGTAGTATTTCGCCTTTGAAACAGCGAAACAAGGAGAAAAATAGATAGCTCTGATTAGCTTGCTCTACTAAAAATTCCTTTGGAGGTACAGATATGAAGAAGTTAATCGTTTTAATACTGGCCTATTCTGTTTTTTTTTCTGGCTGTGACAGTCGTGAGTCCGGTTCTGCTCCCGCCTCTTTGCCGGATGACGAAAATGACAATACTGCATTGGCTGAGGTTTCTGTTTTAGATGAGAATGAGTTGGGACTAAGCCAGCAAATCGAGCAGCCGCTTGAGCCGGTAGTTGAGCCTTTTGACTGGGATGCAGACGACGAAGAAGATTGGAGTCGGAAAGTCGAGCAAATAAACAAGCCAATTGAGGCTTCTATCTTCGATTTGAATGATTTGGAGGTTAGTGAGGAGGTTAGCAAGACCCGCGAGCCGGACGTTATCTTTGTCCCTACACCTCCAAAGGTAGTGGAAAAGATGTTGGAGATGGTAAAAGTCCGGAAGGACGATTTGCTCTACGATTTAGGCTGTGGGGACGGCCGGATTGTAGTGATGGCAGCTCAGCAGTACGGCTGCAAGGCCGTAGGCTACGACATAGACCCACGGCGCATCAAAGAGTCGCTGGAAAACGTAGAGAAGAACAACGTCGGGCACTTAGTTACAATTGAGCAGAAGGATATTTTTGCCCTCGATCTTAGCGATGCGAATGTAATTACTCTCTATCTGCTACCGAGTCTGAATGTGAAGCTGATCCCGCAATTGGAAAAGCTCAAGCCCGGCTCACGGATAGTCTCGCACGATTTTGATATGAGAGGAGTCAAGCCGGACGAGGTTGTCACGGTCACCGCCGAAGATGGTTCACAACACCAGGTATATCTGTGGACAACGCCGCTTAAAAAAGAAAGTGGGGAACAAGACTCGCTCTAACAATGTAGGTTCACTAAAGGAAATTCTGATACGTAGTCTAAAACCAACCATAGATTTTGTTAATTCGTTCTTAGCCCTTAGCTTTGTTACCTTTGGGTCTGAGCCTCGGGGTCGAAGACAAGGTTAAACTCCGTGGAGGAACAAACTCCGCGAAACGCTGGGTCGCCGAAATCACCGCCGACGTCAAGACCATTCGTCTCATTTAACGATGAAATCGCAGCCGCTAAAGCCGCAGTTTATCCACCGTGCTGAAAGTCCGCCGCAGGCGGGGCGGAACCACGCCGCAAAGAAATATCATGGTGAATTTGCCTCTCTGAACTTCGAGGATGGTAAACGTCATTGCGAGGAGGCCGGGCACGGCCGACGTGGCAATCTCAACATAATCACCAATCTCTAATTCTCCAATAACTATATTGCGGGGCCCTTTCTCAAAAAAAGTGTTGTGCTAATAGCCAGAAACAGGTAAAATTCTCTAAGCATACAAAATGCGAGACCGAACCAGAAACTTTTACCTTGTGCCCTTTTGTTCTTATGCTCTTGTGAACCTACGACTTATGCACTAATCTCGTTTGACGGGAATTGCGATTTTAGTTAGTATTTGCTTTAAAAATGTAAAAATGTCAAAGGTTAAATCATATGGAATGGATAGGGCCATATTCAATTGATGAGTTGTTGGACAGTTTTCTAAAGCCTTCTTTTCCAATTCCTCCTGAAACCAACGGGGTATATCTCATTTCCAAAAATACTTGGAATATACAGCCAACAAGCGATTGCATCCCACTTTATGTTGGCAGTAATACAGGTAAGTCTAAACGATTTCGCACGCGGATCGGTGACTTAATTGCTGACATGTTTGCTTTCTTCGGGGATGACACAGGACATCATTCGGGAGGCCAATCCCTACATAATTACTGTAAGCGAAGTCATACAAATCCAAAAAATCTGTACATTGGTTGGGCGGAAAAATGCCGCTGTGTAAGATGTGTGGAGAACAAGATCTATGATCAACTGAAGCCAAGGCTGAACAAGAATAGGCCAACTCGATGTAAAGAGCATTGAATTATGAAGTGCAATGTGCCTGTTGAAAAAGTCGATTGCGTCTGCAAAAATAGGTGGGTGTTCTTGGGGAAAATAGGAACGTTTACCAATTTTGCATTTTTCATATTCTTCTTTGTTACTTTAGCATATCACGGTGTGCATTGCACACCCTACCTTTTGGATTCCTGCTTGGCGCAGGAATGACAGCCCTAAGCACTCAGCAATTGGTAAGTACAATTGGTATAAAACATTTTTTTACGTTCATACATAGCATACGTAAAGCGCGTACGCGCTTTACGTATGAGCTTCTTTCCTGCAATTGATTGTTAAGGTGATATAGAAGAATAAACAAAGAGGAAATTGTAAAGCACAAATCCCAAACCACGAACTACGCTCTAATAATGTCGGTTATTTTCATCAGGCGGGAGATGTTATCACGCTTGGTGTTTATTGTTCAACATTCGATCGATTTGTAAGATTTCGTTTTTATCAGAGAGGTCACATCTTTTGAAGATACAGAATTGATGTGTCACGTACGTAAAGCGCGTACGCGCTTTACGTATTAGCTTTTTTGCTGCGATTGATTGTTAAGGTGATATAAAAGAATAAACAAAGAGGAAATTGTAAAGCACAAATCCCAAACCACGAACTACGCTCTAATAATGTCGGTTATTTTCATCAGGCGGGAGGTATTATCACTTTCGGCGTTTAACGTACAGCACTCAGTCGGTTTTTTATATTTTATTTTAAGAAACAACATTATTTATCCATTTCAAAGATACAGAGTTGATGTGTCACGTACGTAAAGCGCGTACCTGTGGCAGAGCTACGCGCTTTACGTATATGCTTTTTCCACACTATGCACTACTGATGATATCCAACTCTTTAGACCTGTGTTAGAATCGGCTATAAAATTCTCTACAAAAGTGCTGACTCCTGTGCAGAATCTGCTATAATTATTGCACTATGTTTAGCTCAAGACAGTGGAACTACATCCAAAACGGCTTTCACCTAACGCCCCGGCAGACTGAGATTACAAGGTTGGTCTGTGAGGGCCTAAATAACAGCCAGATCGCAAAAAAGTGCCATATCACCTACAATACTGCCAGAACACATGTAGCCCATATCTGCGTTAAAGTGACTGTCCATGGCCGAGCAGAATTGATCCTTCGTCTAATTAAAGTCGCCAAACGCGCTAAATAAATCCGCTCCACCTTGTAATAATCCACGTATAACACTTATAATCCATGCAGAAAACCTAGTTAAAACTATGTAAATAATCTTTTCGCATTCACATATAGCATACGTAAAGCGCGTACGCGCTTTACGTATTAGCTTTTTTCCTGCGATTGATTGTTAAGGTGATATAAAAGAATAAACAAAGAGGAAATTGTAAAGCACAAATCCCAAACCACGAACTACGCTCTAATAATGTCGGTGATTTTCATCAGGCGGGAGATGTTGTCATGCTTGATGTTTATTGTTCAACATTTGATCGATTTGTAGCATTTCGTTTTTATCAGAGAGGTCACATATTTCTTTTGAAGATACAGAATTGATGTGTCGCGTACGTAAAGCGCGTACGCGCTTTACGTATTAGCTTTTTTCCTGCGATTGATTGTTAAGGTGATATAAAAGAATAAACAAAGAGGAAATTGTAAAGCACAAATCCCAAACCACGAACTACGCTCTAATAATGTCGGTGATTTTCATCAGGCGAGAGATGTTGTCACGCTCGGCTTCGGCCAGCTTGTCAAAAATAAACTTGATAGTCTTATGCAGCTCCGGAATCACAACGTGCTCTAATACATTGACCCTTCGGCGAGTCATATTCAGCT